>SYKL01000160.1 GCA_005797785.1 Pseudomonadota bacterium
AACCGTCATGCCTTGATCCAAGATCAGTTTTGTCGCCTCGTTTTTAAATTCTGGAGTGAACTTTCGTCGCGTCGTTGTGGCCATAGTGGCCTCCTGGGCGACTACCTAACCGAGTGGTCCGCGGAACCGGGGCAAGGTCAAGGCCTACGGTCAGAGATCGAGCCCCCAAGCTTTGTGGGAGTTGTCTACTCGACTGCGATCGTCGTAGGGTCCGCATTAGGACGAACACGAGTCGCGGCGTGCCGAGCTTCTGTTGCTAGGAGGAAGCTGGGGAGAAAAGGTAACTTTTCACTTTCACCAGGTCCTCCGGAGTTCACCGCGGAGCCACATTTTCGCTCGGCTCATCGATTGTTGTAGTCCAAAGGGGCCGAACCGCCGAAGGTCTAGTAGAGCCTTGTGTCCCCGGGGGTACAATTTCAATTTTTCTGACTTCTCGAAAACCAGCTTTGTAAGCGTACCCCCGACGCGAATCGAACGCGTGACCTACTGATTAGGAAGGAGAATGGCTGTCTTTTGTATAGGCTTGGAAGGTGGGGTTTTACGATGCGACGGCACGCAGATGGTCGTGGATGGTAACAGAATGGAAAGGAGGGATGGTAGCAGGGTGGTAACAGCGGATCGTGAACTCTCTACACGGTTTCCCCTCGTGGAATCGCTCATCTACCGCAGGAGCTGCTGAACCACTCGCCCGATCTCAGCTCCTTCCGTCAGAAGATCCAACCAACGGCTCGGCAGCGCCTCCACTCCATGTGCCGCTCCGTAGAACATTCCAGCGAGGCAAGCTACGGAGTCGCTGTCGCCGTGTATCCGAGCGGCTTTGTCTATGACGACTTCGAACCCCTGATGTTGAAACAACAACAGGGCGTAGATCGCCAGCCCTAGCGCCGATGGCGATCGCCAACCGCCGTCGCCATCCGGGATGGCGCTCTCGTTCAGCCAGTCGCTCGGGGCCTGTGACTGGACGATCGCGGCTTCGAGAGCCGATCGAACGGAGGCCGTGGACGCCTGGTTTGCGACCTCCCATACCAATTCGGGGCCAACTTCACCCGTCTCCAACACCCTCCGCAGGAGCTGTGAGGCAACCACCGCCGCATCCAGCGCGTTGGGGTGCCGGTGGGTGACCAGGGCGGAGACCCGAGCGGCCGCCGTCAACGTTTCGCCTGAGTACCGAAGGGGGAGGGGGCAAACTCTCATCACGGCTCCGCAACCGTCGGATTCCGGTACGCCACAGGTGCGCCAGTCGCCGGTTTCGATCCACGTGCGGATCCCCCGCAGGCAGGTCATTCCTGGCGCGGTCGTGGGCGTGATCGGGTCGTGGTACCACGCGGCAAATTGGCGACCGACGGCCGATCCGAAAGCGTCGTCCGAGTAGGAGTCTGTCTCAAGTACCGCTTTCGCCAGGTAGAGGGACATGAAGGTGTCATCGGTGGGGCGGAAACAGCCAGGGGTTAGGCTGACGGGCGCGGTATAGACGGCATTACTGCCAATAAACTCCAGTTCCCGACCGTAGCTGTCGCCAAGCGCGAGGCCGAGGAAGGCTCCCAGGGCGCGATTTTCGGGGAGGGGCATGGGACTCCTGGTGTTCATTTGTCGGCATAACAGTCGTACTGAAACTGATAGAGCGACGTTTCACTGCGGATGAGTTTGATCCGTTTGCCTTCGTATTCGATCTCCCAAAGGAACGATGCATCCGAGATGTCGCCCATCGTAAACGCTGCCTTGTATTCGCCATAGACGACGTTTTTTGAGAACACCATCGGTAGGCCCAGCAGGGGGTATTCGGACTCATTGTACACGCGCAGAGTGATACCGGTGGTTTGTATGCTTCCGAGGTCGATGTGTTCTTGATTGGCGAACAGGCGACCCTCATCGTTGAACACCAAACGTTGTGCACCCCCTCGGTCGCGCACTTTTAAGAGCTTCCCGTCGCTTCCGTACGAGAACCAATACTCTGCGGCGATCTTCTTGGAGTTATCGGGATCCAACTGACGGTAGTGTACCAGACGGTCCTGGTCATCGTACTCGTAGGTTGCTTCATAGGGTTCTTCTATGGAAGCGTAGATTTCGTCGTCCGTACGCCCGCTCTTTCGTTCTTGTTCGATCGTCCAACCGTTGGTGGATCGGGATGCGCTGGGGAGGCCGCTGGTGCCGTACTGGAAATCCCACAGAGTGTCCAGGTCGAGCTTGCTTTTGTAGAGCTGGTGGATCTGGCAGGGCATGTGGTCCGGTCGCGGATCGACCAAAGGCTTGGCGTCTGCGACGTGCTGTACCGCTGCGTTGACGGCGGTGGTCACCGAGGCGTCGCAGGCCTTGGTGACCGTTTGGAGCCATGCGCAGGAACTCGTGAGATCCGCGTACGCGTTTCGCGCGGTCCAGGTGCCAGAGGTGTCTGGCGTGTAGGCTTGGCAAGAGGCCAGTTCCGGGAGATCGGTGTGGTGTTCGCACGTCCATTGTTGCATTGCCTGTTGGAGTCCGGGGGACGCGCTCGAGTCCGCCAAGACCTTGCCGATGCTGTCGCTGGTTCGGAATCGCCCCACATCGGTCGTTATTGCGGCAAAATACGTCAGGCTCACTAGCGCGGGATCCCCTTCCGCAAGGTATTGAAAGAAAGTCTCGCCTTTGGAGGGATCTGCTTTTACGGCGGAAAGGAGGGCCGCGCCTCCTTCGACGTAGTCCTGCTTTTCATAGGCAGCTTTGCCCTTGGCGATGAGGGTTCGAAGCCTCTCGTTAGGAACAAGCTTGCTTTCCGGTGAGTCGGGATATTCCTTTTCCACCCGGTCAAACGTGGACAGGGCGTCGTCGTATTCCCCATTGGCGGCGTATTCCTTGGCGCTTTCATACCAGTACTTAGGCGGATCCGTGAAGCGCCCACACGCGAGGGCGAACGCCAGGGAGACTGTGAAGACGGCTTTGGTGAGGGGTTGCATGGTTGCTCCAATGGGTATGTGGAGCGAATGACGCACGGAGCGACAGGAAACGGACAGTCGCGGCGGGTATGGGCCTCAGAGACTGGTGTGAGATGTAAGGGGCGGCCGAACGGCTCGCACTCGGGTGTGGCAGACCAATTGTGTTGGCGCCCGAACTTGGCTCATCGTTCCGTCGAGTACCGAAAACTTGGATAAGTCGCACTGAACGAGGGCGATGAGTGGCTTGCCGAACCCGCCGGCGTCCGAATAGTAAATTAACTTGTCTAATACGCGGGCTGGGTCTTGGTCGTCCGTGAGTCCGTCGCAATCCTCATCACGTCTGCTTCCTCGCACCGCTCTTCTGCCACAGGCGAGATCAGTCGGTCCGCGTCGTTGCACTCTGGACGTCCGCTCTGGGTTGACGCGAGTGAGTCGGACTCGTGCGTTCCGAACGAAAAATGCCTACCAACCGCCGCCGAGGTAGCCGTAGACGGTACCTTTTGCGCTGACGCCCGCGGCCGGCACAGGTGCTGCGATCAACAGGTCGGGGATGCCGTCGCCGTCGAAGTCGGCCCGCGAAATGGCCCGACCGAAGTTCGAATAGTATTCGTTGCCGTTGAAGATGTACGGGACGTCAGACACCGAACCCGCGCCGTAGAGGGGGTCGAACGACAGGTAGGCCGAGCCGACATTTGAGACCATCCCCACCGTTTGGTACGGCGCTCCGATCACCAGCTCGTCGCGACCGTCGGCGTCTAGGTCCCCCGGCGAGGAGACAGCGAACCCCGCCAGCCCCCACGCTTGTGCGCCAATACGACGGGCGTCCGCACCACTGGCGGGTAGTACCTCGGCTGGTCCAAATCGGCGTCCATAGACCACATACGCGGCTCCAACGCTTTCGGTCGCCCCGGAATCCACATACGGTGCGCCCAGGGCGAGATCGAGTGCACCGTCGCCGTCGAGATCGGCGAGGGCGATGCTTCGCCCAAGTTGGTCCCCGGCGTGTTCTCCGGTGATCGTGCCGTCGGCGGAAGTCACAGAGATGAGGCCGGAGAATCGGGTCTCCGCTCCGTGAAAGACGTACACTGCGCCGGTGCCGCTGGAGGCGTTGTAGGCCCCAACAACGATGTCCGCGATACCGTCGGCATCGATGTCCCCAATCTGCACATCCTTGCCGGACACATCGTTGGCGGCCGCGCCCTCAAAAATCGCGTCTGCAGTTCCCACGTCCACACCACCCGACCACCGGTTCGGGCCGCCATAAAAGAGGTACGTACGCCCCCGTTTGCTGTTGGCGCGGCGCCCCGACAGCAGCACATCATCGTACCCATCGCCGTCGATGTCGCCCACGGCCAGCGTGTCCCCCAACTCGTCCAGGCCGGACTCCGCGACCCATCGGAAGTCTCCGGTGGTCGTGGTGGCGCCGGTGAACGAACCCCCGCCGTAAATCACGTGCACGCCGCCAGCGTTGGACGCAAAGTGGCTGGCGCCGATGAGCATATCGTCGATGCCGTCGCCATCCAGATCGCCCGCTGCTACGGCGATCCCCGTGTCGTCGTCGATTCCGGTGGAGCTGAAGCGCAGGTCGTAGATGCCCAACAAGGTGTTGGCCCCCGCTACAGGCCCGAGGACGACGAACGCCGAACCGGCGTAGTAGGAGCCAGCGGGGTTGGACAGCGTCACCAAGGCGGCTTCCGCGCCAATCAGGAGGTCCTCCTGACCGTCCCCGTCGAAGTCTCCTGCGGCCATTGCCCCGCCGGTGAGGCTGCTGCCCACCGGTCCCACAACACTCATATCGGCTTCGGCGGTGGTGACAATGTGGGACGTACGAGCTTGTAAACCATCGCAATCATTGTCTACGCCATCGTCCGAAACTTCGGATGCGTCGGGCTGGACGTCCGGGTCCGCATCGTCGCAATCGCCACCTTCCAAGGCGGTGAACGCCCCCGCGCTGCTGCACAAACACGTTGCGGAGCCGACGCCAAACCCATCCCCGTCGGCATCCGTGAAGAATGGCGTGCACCCTTGTGCATTGACATCGTTATTGGAACCATCGCAATCGTCATCCTCCACCGTGGCGCAAGTCTCCAGAGCGCCAGGATGGATCGCGCCACCGATGTCGTCGCAGTCTCCTGAAATGGACGCAACATAGGGCGCTTCGGCCTCGCAGAGGCACTCGGAGGTGCCGGCCCCGTAGCTGTCGGAGTCGCCGTCCTCCCACCACGCGGTGCAGCCTTGCGCGTCGGGGCCGTTGGCGTTGCCATTGCAGTCGTCATCGAAGGGGGTGCCACAAACCTCCGTGGCCGCCGGGTTGACGGTCGGCAGGACGTCGTCGCAGTCGTTGTCGTTGGAGACAAAGTCCTGAGGACTATCGCAGGAAATCCACGAATCGGCGGGATCCCCGTAGGTGTCGCCGTCCAGGTCGACGTACCAAGTGGGCGCGTCGACGGCTTCGTCTTCGTCGATCACCTGGTCGCAGTTGTTATCGATGCCGTCGCAGGTTTCGTCCGCGTTTGGGGCGGTGAATTCGTCCGCGTCGTCGCAGTCCTGGTCGTTGCCGACGTATCCTACCGGAGCGTCGCAGGAGATAGTGTCTTCGCTGGGATCCCCGAACCCGTCCTCGTCGGCGTCGGCAAACCACGTGCTTGCATTGATCGCATCGGTATCGATCACTTGGTCGCAGTTGTTGTCGATGCCGTCGCACAGTTCATCGGCATTTGGGGCGGTGTATTCGTCGGAATCGTCGCAATCCAAGGGGTTGCCGACAAAACCGATTGGAGGGTTGCAGGCGTTGAGCGCGCTACTCGCGTTTCCAAACCCGTCTCCGTCACTATCGGCGAACCAGGGGAAAGTTCCTGTGACTGCAACGTCGGCGTCGTCCGAGTATCCGTTGCAGTCATTGTCGACCCCGTCGCAGAGCTCCAGTGCGGTTGGGTGGACGTCGGTCTGTTGATCGTCGCAATCGTCGTTGTTGGCCACGAACCCGTTCGGTGGTTCGCAGCTGGTCTGGGTGGTTTCCGCCGAGCCGTAGGTGTCAAAATCAGCGTCGATATACCATATTGAACCGTCGGCGACGGAAGGGTCGTTGTCGTCGGTCAGGCCGTCGCAGTCCTCGTCGATCCCCGAACAGATCTCGGGCATCCCGGGGTTGATCTGGTCGTTGTCGTCGTCGCAATCGTCGCCACCGAAGGCTGCCGCATCGTAGCCGTCGCCGTCCAGGTCGTGTGGAGCGGGGGAATCCGAATCGGTGCTCACGTCGGTTTCGACGCCGCTATCGTCGGTTTCGTCCTCTTGGTCCACATCCGTCTCGTCGTCATCGTCGTCATCGTCGTCATCGTCGTCATCGTCGTCATCGTCGTCATCGTCGTCATCGTCGTCCGAGTCGTTGTCGCCGTCGGTTTCGTCCGATTCAACCTCCGTGTCGTCGTCTTGGTCGTCATCGGAATCGTCGTTGGTCTCTTCGCTTTGGGTGTCGGGAGTTGGGTGTACGCCGGTGTCGTCCTCGTCCCAACACGCGGTGAGTGCGATGAGCAGCAGGATGCGGTGATGCATGTGACCCCCGGTTGGTCTTGAATGGTACGCGTGGCGGTGGGGGTGGCGGACAGTCGCGGAGCCGTTCGGGAGGTCCACGCCGGTGTGCGCTTCCACGTTGGGCACCAATCCCCATCGCGGAGAGTAAAGTGGCGGCGTTCATAGAGAATAAACAGCGAATGAGTTGAGTGCTGAGAAAGGGACTGGTGGTTGTGCTCGGGTTGCGCTATTTTCTCCATGGAACCCCATGGCTTGCCGTGGAATGGAGCACCGATGCGTGACGAAGCGCAGGCTCTGCTGTCCTATAGGGAAGCAGGGCGAGAGCTCCAACACCAAGCGTTTATTCCCACCCGTCTGGTACTTTCAGAGTCCGCTTTCGATGAGCTTGCGGATCAACTGGAGCGTCCAGCCTCTCCCACCGATCGCCTGCTCGAGTTGATGCGCGGCCGTGGCGGACAATCCGTTTAGGATTTCGGCGGTTGGCCATCCGAAAGGCCTACAACCGATGCGAGCGTCCGCCAGATGTCGCTCAGAAAATCCGTTCCGATAAATCCTTTGTACTGCTTTAGGTCGGCCTTCAGAATGGGTTGGATGAGGCTTACATATGCAACCACAGCCTCTGCATCGAACCCATCCGTCCCACGTGGCACTGAGAGATCGTATGAACCTAGCTTTCCCCTGTGCGAGGAGCTGCATGGCACCACAAGGATGGTTCGCGGCGATGCCGCCTGACATAGCTGTGTCGACTGAACCAAAATCACCCAACGCACGGGATGATGAGACCTCAATGCTTCATCCGTTTCGGGGAATCGGATTGCCGCATCCGTAACCGCATATACCGCGCCGGGTCTGGCATCCCGAATGATGTCTTTCGACGCGAGCACTCGTTTTTGACGTTCTCGAAGGCTCACTTTGCTGCCAACACCGTAAGGTTGGCTCGCGCACGAAGGAGCGAGGTAGCTTCAAACGCGGTGAAATGCGGATCATCCTCTCCTGCAATGTACTCGATCGCCTGCCCCTTGCCTTGGGACAACAGAATTCGGTCAATTGCGCTCACCACCGGCTTTGGTACGGTGATCCCGTCCAAATACGCTTCGGGCAGGGAAAGGATGTACTGGACCGCGTCGCCGGTGACGTCCTCACCACGATTCATCGCAACCGCGTGAGCATAAAACTCGACAGATTGGCCTAAACGGTCCACGTAAGCCGCCTGAATCGCCAACTTAACGCAGAGCCCAATGTTGGAACGATCGCCGTAACTCAGCGCTTCATCCAGTGTTTGATGGGCGTCTTCCACGGCGCCGAGACGATACAAAGCCTCGGCTACATTTGCATAAGCAACGACATAGTTAGAAGTGTCTTTGGGAGCACATTCCGTCGAATGAATGAAGGCATCGAGTGCCCCGCTCACGTCATTGCGCTCAAGGAGTGCACAACCGAGACCATTCCACCCCACATCGCTGTCGGGATAGGAGCGACAAAATGCCCTGGCCACACGCTCAGCATCTGCGAATCGACCGGCGTGCTGATGCAGCAGCAGGAGCAAATGGTCCCGCTCCTTCGAGGGCTCGTCTTCAGCAAGCTCTAAAGCCCTTCGATTGCACCAAAACACGTCCGGCGGATGAAATGGGTCATTCAACCGATCGGCGACTTCGTGGGCTTTCGTTTTTGGCTGAGCCATGACAGCATTCTAAGGGCTCATCATACGACCGGCAACGAATAAAGCAGGTTTCCGTGGTGTACGTTCGAAGGTTCGACTCGGCCCGGGTCCCTGCCACAGCACAGCGACGCCCCCCAACGCACGATCGCCTCGTCTCGGGTCACGATGGGAATTTTGTGGATCCGAACGGTCGCAAGCAGGAAACGGTCGAAAGGACTGGGATTGTTGAAGCGGGGAAGGTCCCGCGCGGCGAGGGCGATGTCGGCGGTGACTTCGAGGATCGTCAGCGGTCTTCGGGCGAGGGAGGCCAGAATCCAGTCCTTGGGGGCGGCTCCAGCTGGATCCGGCCGCGCTCGGCGAGCAGCGGAACCTCGTAAAGCGTCACTCGGCGCCACAATTTCCCCGGTGATCGTGGCGGTTCCTCTCATCCAACCGAGTGAACTTGCGCCTGTTCCTGCGGGCGGAATCGCGAAGCGCTGCGGCCGTGAGCATCGTGTCCGAGCCAAGCGTCGTCATGGTACTGGAGGACGCCAACGCTACCTGTGGCTCACAGCTGTCCCATATGCCCAGATTTCCCATGTTACATAGTTCAGTGTACCCGATGTTCGGTACTCAAAACGTGTGGCGACCACATGGGTGCCACCTAGTTTCGCGCACATCAATTGTAGGCCGGCCACAGCGTGCTGAAACGCCGCCTCGGGAGATCCTTGTGCAACCTCCGTTCTAATACCGCCAAACGCAACAGAGATGCTATTCGCCACGATGGTCGCGGCGAGGTCTCCAGCGGGCGGGCTCGAACTGCCGATGGCGAACACCGGTCCAATTGCGAGGTGGGGAGCTTGAAGTTCCCCGGTAAGCACCAGGACTTGTGTGGCTCGCCGGGTGACCTCGGCCTCTTCGGTGGCCAAAGACTCCTCCTGGTGGCGGGTGCTGCGAAGCGCAGTGAGGGGAGCGTGCCACATCTGCGGTAGCGGGTCGATCAAGTCGCGCACTTGATCCGGCGGGAGTCTGGTATTTTCTACGTTCTTTTTTGCGAGATCGTACAGACGCTTCAGTAAGAGTTCGCACTTACGTTGCCGATCTTTGAATGTATGTACAATTGTTTTTGCGATTTCATACTGTGCAGCCAGCGCCCGGATTTCCGGAGTGATTCCCAGCTGTTCCAGAGTTCTCTGGAGTTCAGCCGATGGGGCGGGCGCTATGAGCGCTCGGACCCCCAGTTCGCGCCTGAGCTGCCTTTCTGTCTGGGCGGGGTCGGTCCCAACGACCTTGGAGAGACTTCCAAGAAATCCCTGACTCGCCTGGGCCTGCTTCGCGGCCGTGTCAGCTTTGGCAACGAGTTGATCGGCCCCGTCACCGAGCTCGTGTACGAACTGGCGGAGGGGCTCGAACAGTTTATTGATTCGGTCGGCGTGTACCTGCAAATCCTTCGAGAGTTTCGGAATTTCGGCCGTAGCCGAATTTATTAGAGAGTCCAGCTCTGCTTGTTCGGCGGCGACCTGCTTATGGAGGGACGCGATCTGCAGGATGGCCGCTCCGAAGTCTGCATCGGTCGAAGCAACCATGCTGGCACTGAATGTGGTCTCAAGTTCTTCCACATCAACTCGTTCAAGATCGCTCGGTTGGAATTTCATTCGGTGGACTCCGGTTCAGGTCTAACGGTAGAGACGCCGGAGCTTTCGGTCGCCGGACAGTCAAAAGCCACGGAACCGCGGCAGCTGAACCGCTCGTAGGATAGGCGGTCGTTAGTTCGGAGAGCCGGCCCAAAGGTAGAGCTGCCCGGAGATAACCGCGAGGACGTCGCCGTAGCCGTCGCCGGTGACGTCGGGGACGAGGACGACGCCGGGGTACTCGGAGGCACCCGACCAGGTGGCGTCGGCGGTGGCGGTGGTGCGGTTTCCGGTGAGGGGGCCGTAGAAGAGCCATTGGTTGGTAGCGATGTCGGAGGTTCCGTCGCCGTCGATGTCGGCGGATGACAAGGTGCGACCCACTTCGGCCGAATTGGCCAAGCCGGAGATCGTGGCCACCGCGTTGGAGGTGGTGAGCGTCCCGGACCAGGGGCCTGAGTAGATGAACACGGCACCAGAATTGGAGTAGCCGTTGACATCGTACCTGGATGCACCGATCGCGATGTCTTGTGCGCCGTCGCTCGTTAGATCAGCCGCCATAGCCAACGAGTACCCGAAGTATGCACCCGATTGGGTCGGCCCTTGGAACGTCGCACTGGTCATGTTGGCGAGGGAGCCCGACAGGCCCATACGTCCACGGACGAGCCAAGCAGTTCCAGCTGTATTGGCGTTATTCACGATGTACTGGGGATCTGCTACCAGAAGATCGTCGTAGCCATCGGTATCGAGGTCGCGCGTCATCATCACCCTTCGCGTCTCTGCGAGGCCTGCACCACTCAGCGACAGATCCGGGCTGCTGTGCGTGCCCGTGAACGGACCGTAGAATATGTGTAAGCTGTAGTCGTACGGCCCGATCGTTATGTCATCATAGCCGTCCCCGTCCAGGTCTCCGCCGGCACCGAGCGCGTTGATGACGGTGTATCGGTATGACGAATTCGCAATCACCGCATCCGCTCCCGCGACCGTTTGAGTGCCCGTGTGTGGCCCGAGGAATACAAACGCTGCCCCGTAGTCCGATCCTCCGCGGTCACTTCCCGGCGCATGGACAACGATATCGTCGAATCCATCCGCGTTCGTATCACCGGCCGGCAAGGCGTATCCCGCCTTATCATTCACCGCTTCCCCCCTAAACTTCACCGCCGCATTCGCCAATACAATCGACCCCGTCACCGGCCCATACACAACATAAACCGTCCCCGTATCCGTCCCAGCACTGTCCTGATTCGGCATCCCCAGCAGCAAATCCCCAATCCCATCCCCATTCATATCGCCTGCATACTTAATGTCCGTCGGCACATCCCCGCTAATCTCCGGCACAAACGTCGCCGTCGCCGACCCCGTTGAAATCGTCCCCATCAACCCGCAGTTTCCCAACCCCGAATTGTAGGCTGCATTGTTGTCATTGCAGTCTCCCGATCGGGCCGCCGTGTAGTACCCCTCGGCGGCGCACTGGCAGACTCCGGCGCTCAATCCGTACGTATCCCCGTCGTGATCGTAGAACCGGTAGGTGCACCCGAGCGCGTCGAGGTCGTTTGCATTGCTGTCGCAGTCGTCGTCCCCGGCAGTCGAGCAGGTTTCGTACAATCCTGGGCTTCGGTAGGCGTCGTTGTCTGCGCAGTCGGTGGCGTTGTTTGCGGAATAATCTCCCTCAGCTTTGCAGAAACAGGCGCTGTTGGACGTGCCGTATCCGTCGGAATCGGCGTCGTAGTTCCAAGTGGAGCACCCGGTCGCGTTTTGGTCGTTGTCGTCGCCATCGCAATCGTCGTCATAGGCGGTGGCGCAGGTCTCTGTTTGCGTGGGGTAGACGACGTCTTTGCCGTCATCGCAGTCGCCCGAGGTGGCGACATATCCGATGGGGGCGTCGCAGGCGTCGGTGGTCACGGTGGCGCTTCCCCAGCCGTCTCCGTCGGAATCACGGTACCAAGTGAACGCGTCCAACGCCGCGGATTCGTCGGTTTGCCCGTTGCAGTCGTTGTCGACCGCATCGCAAACCTCGTCGGCATCCGGGGAGACCGCCGCCTGTTCGTCGTCGCAATCCCCCGCGGCCACCGCTGAGGTGTAGCCGAAAGCCTCGCACAGACATTCGGTTTCGCTGGTGCCGAACCCGTCGCCGTCCCCATCGTAGAAATAC
>SYKL01000161.1 GCA_005797785.1 Pseudomonadota bacterium
CCTCGGTCGCTCCCGAGGTAAACACCACACCCGTGGAGTTTCCTCCGATCAACGCCGCCACTTGCTCACGCGCTCGCTCGACAGCCATCCGGGCGGTCTGTCCCGCGCGGTGCACGGAAGCGGGGTTTCCAACGCGATCCAACCAGGGCAGCATCGCCTCGCGAACCTCCCCTCGCAAAGGCGCGGTCGCATTGTGATCGGCGTAGATCATCCGTTCTCCTGGGAAATCTTCGCGTGCGCCTTGATCCTCTCCACCGTCTTGGGGCCGATCCCCTTGACGCGAGTCAAGTCTTGCAAGCTTCGAAACGGGCCAAACTGTGCCCGCCAAGCCACCATACGCTTGGCGATCGCGGGCCCCACTCCTGGAAGGCGTTCCAGTTCCTGTGCCGACGCGCGGTTGATGTCGATCGCTCGCTCGGCTTTCGGCGGCACCTCCTTGCTCGTCAGTGGCACCGGCTGTCGCGCCACCTCACGGGATTCCTCGGCGACAAGCGCAGGTTCGCTCACGTATGGCGCGAGCTTACCTAGGACCCGACCACCCACCCCGCGCACCCTGCCAACGCCACCGCCGGAACGAAAATCCCCACGAAATTCCCGGTCCTCCACGATTCGCCGCGCCACGGAAGGTCCGATCCCCGGAATCGACGCAAAGGCCGCCGCATCCGCCGTGTTCACATCGAGCGCCTGCCCAAACAACGGCGGAAACGCCGGGTCCCGAACCGTCCAACCCCCATCCGCCCAAACCACGCGTTGCCCCTCACGGAGCTGCTGATCGGCAACGCCCCCATCATCTCCCCCAGATGCCCGAATCGCCGCCAACAACGTCGGACTCTCCAGAAGAAACACCCCCGAACGCGGAAGATCGCCCTGCACCTCCACGAAAACGCCCGCCGGCCCCGGCCCCTCCCAGAGTCCCCTGCCCCAAAGGAACAAACCGATCAACGCCGAAAACGCGAGCGTCGTGCGGCGGCTGGGGAGATCAGTCGGCAAAGCAGACCTCCAGCTGGTCATGCGCGGCCCCGTAACCTTGCGCTTCGATTCGGCGACCTTCGCCCACTTCGGTAATTCGCACCTCCAACCGATCTGAGGCCACCACAAACCGATCGGCCCATTCGGCGACCAACACGGCATCTCCACGCTCATCGAATCCGAGTGTTTCCAGCTCGCTTTCGTCCCCGAGGCGGTAAAAATCCGCATGCCAAAGGGGTAAACGCCCCCCTTCGTGCACCTGCACCAACACGAAGGTGGGGCTCGGAACCCGTCCCCTGATCCCCAACCCTCGCGCAATACCCTGCGAAAAAGCAGTTTTCCCTGCGCCCAAGTCCCCGATCAGGGCCACAAAAGCCCCCGGAAACAGCGCGCGGCCCAAGCGCTCGCCAATCGCCTGGGTCTGCTCCACCGATGTCGAATGTATGGACTTCATGCGCCGATATGGCCCGGTTATGCCCGCCTCGTCAAGGAAATCTAGGACCGATGCTCAACAGCTCGTCGATGGCAACGGGAACCCGTTCAGCGATATCGCTCGCCGTCCATCCGTTGCTACGCTGATTTTCAAGCAGCTCGCCGGCCCGGCCGTGCACCCAGGCGCCCAGGCGAGCGGCGGTCGCCGCGTCCACGCCGCGTGCCAATAACCCCCCGATCACCCCCAGCAATACATCGCCGCTGCCGCCCGTCCCCAACACCGGCGAGTTGGTGGGGTTCACGGAAATCTGGCCATCGGGGCTCGCGACAAGCGTGTTCCTACCCTTGAGAAGGGCGGTTCGACCTTGCGTCAGGCGACGCGCCGCTCCAAATCGATCGCCCTGAATTTCCGCGGTTTGTACTGCCAAGATCCGCGCCGCTTCGCCAGGATGCGGCGTAATGACCCGTTGATCGCTCTGCGACGGAACCAGGGCCGCCAACAGGTCCGCATCCCAGACCGCGGGCAAGGGTCCCGCCGCCCAAAGCTCCTGCAAGCGGCGCAAAATCGGCTCCCCAAGGGCCCCTAGGCCGGGCCCCGCAGCCCAGGCGGTGCGCCCGACGAGAGCCGCATCGGACAGGCCCTCCTCCAAGGGGATCCACATGGCCTCGGCCGGCAGTCCGGCAAGGCGTACCAGCGCGTCTCGAGGGGTCGCCAGGGTCAGGAGGCCCACCCCCGCTGCCAAGGCCCCACGAGCCGCAAGAACCGCGGCGCCGGCCATGCGCTCGGAGCCCGCCACCAGAAGCAGGTGTCCCGAGCGGTTTTTATGGTCGGTTTTTCCGCGTTGCGGCCACTCTTTCGCCAAACTCTCGGCTTCGGAAACCGAGGCGATGTGGTCCTCCGCGGTCGCTACTCCGTCTTGGCCGAGATCCACCCCCCGAACTTCGCCCGCGTTCTCGAGGCCATCGCCCGTCAATAGCCCCGCTTTTAACCGTCCAAACGTCACCGTCATCGTGGCGCGGACGGGAATTCCGAGCGCCATGCCGGTATCGGAGTGAATCCCGGTCGGGAGGTCCGCCGACACCACCGGCCCGGGAAATGCGGCGATCTGCGCCGTCACCCGGGATACTTCTTCGTTGAGTGGCCGGTCCAGTCCGGTACCGAAGATCGCGTCGACGACGACGCCAGCATTTTCCAGACTTTGGACGCTTGGGATCCGCAGCCGATCGCAAACCGCTCGAAAGACCGCGGCATCCCCCCGTGATGCGGACGCCATGTGCCAAAGACGCACTTCGAAGCCCCATGCGGCCAGCCATCGGGCGCAGCCATAGCCGTCACCGCCATTGTTCCCGCCGCCACAGACGATCACCACTCCACGTCGAGCTTCCATCGCATACTTTTCAGCGATGGCCGCCGCGAGCCCGTGCGCCGCGGTTTCCATCAATGCCACCCCAGGCACCCCCGCCGCAATCAGGCGTCGGTCCAGTTCGCGGCACTGAGCGCCGGTCGAAACCCACTTCATCCGAGGGCCGTCATCGCGACCCGGGTCACATCCGCGGACACCGTTTCCACGACGCCCGCATCCATCCCCTCCACTAAAATCCTCAATAAAGGTTCCGTTCCCGAGTATCGAACAAACACTCGTCCTCCCGTTCCTAAGGCCTGTTCCCCCTCCGCGATCGCATCCACCAGAACCCGTACCGTTTCCAGGGGCGGGCGTGCGGTAATCCTCACCTTCGTCAGGCGTTTCGGGAAGGGCACATACCCGGCGATCGCACCAGTCAGAGTCTCGTGTTCCGAAAACGCGTACTGCAACGCTCTCAATGCAGTCACCACCCCATCCCCGGTGGGCAAGGCGTCGGAAAATAGCACATGTCCCGATTCCTCACATCCAAGCGTCGCTTCCCCTTGTTGCAGGGCCAACGCCAAATGGCGATCGCCCACGGGCGTCCGAATCACCTTGACGCCCGGAAGCGCGGCCTCCAAACCCGCATTGCTCATCACGGTCACGGCCAGGGCTGTGGCCCCCGTTGCACGCGCCAAAAGGAACGCCAACGCGTCCCCATCGACCGGCCCCGCCGCCGTCACCAATCGGCAACGATCGCCGTCGCCATCCACCGCAAATCCAGCATCACAGCCTTGTTCTCGAACGATATCTGTCAATTTCTCGGGGTGCTCGCTGCCCACCCCATCATTGATTCGGCCCTCGGTACCGATCAACACCCAATTCACCGGCCATTGCGCCAACCATGGGCGCAAAACGACCGCAGCACCATTGGCGAGGTCGACGGCAATACGCTTTCCTTGGAGGGAATCGAGGTCGCCCACCGCCAGCTCCAGGCGGCTTAGATACGCCGGCAGCCCGTCGGCGTGCCCAAGCTTCCCTAGCGCTCCACCCTCGCTCGGAACCGCCATTTCGCGCTCAAGCCAGGCGTTGTCTTCATCGTTCAGCTTGAGGCCACCGGGGCCGAGCACCTTAAATCCGTTGTCCTCCGCCGGATTGTGCGAAGCCGTCAACATCACCCCGGCATCGCCCAACCCCGCCGCCAACGCACACGCCAAGCCAGAAGTAGGTAGAACGCCCAAGGAAACAGCTGAACCACCCTCACCGGCGATCCCGGCGCAAAGGGCGGCCTCCAACACCGGGCCGCTCTCCCGAGGGTCGCGCGCCACCGCAATGGTCGGCTGAGAACCTCGCGATCGCATCCATCGCACCATGGCGCGGCCGAGCGACATGGCTACTTCGGGGGTGCACGGATTTCGTCCCGCCGTGCCGCGAATTCCATCTGTTCCAAAGCGAACTCTGCTCATCGACGCGCCACTCCCACCATCGAGGGTTTTACCGCCGCCACCCGGATCTCGCCCGTGCCTGGATGCACCACCGTCAGCCTTACACCCTCCTTCGGGCCATAAACCACATCGTACCTCGGCCTATCCGAATCGGTGGATAGATGGGCGATGACCAAGACCTCGTCTGGAGAGATCGCCTGCAATTGTTGAGCTGGCCCCTGAAGAGTCACCTGAACCGTTGAAACCAGGGGTGAGTAGCGATCACTTCCAACGATCGCCACCGGCACCGCTTCAAACACCCGGGATTCAAACAGCGGCGCGATGTCCACCACCGCGCGCACCTCGGTCACCCCGACCACGGATACGCCCCAAGGAAGCTCCAACTCCACCGCCTGATCCACATCCCCGGACAACCCCGAAACGTCAACGGGTTTACTATTTACGGCGCGCAGGCCGGCGACCGCCGCCCGGGGGCCGCGCAACTGCACGACCGAAGGCTCCACTTTGGTTGATACGACCGCAAAACCGTCCTGCGGATCACCCACAATGGCGGGGCTCACCCGAACCTTCTGAATCGCTTCTCGGTCGACGTACACTCGGGCCGCCGCCGGTGAAAATCCAATCACTGACACGGTTTCCGGTAATCCTTGAATGTCCAGCGACGCGAACTCGACAGTGTGCTCTCCCACACCTACGTCGCCAATATCCGCTTCAATCTTCATCTCTTGGTTGCTCGCCCGACGCAAGGCGGAACGCGTACCCTGTACCAACAACGTGATCGAGTTCGGAAGCGGTTCGGTGGTGGTCAGCCCGTTGGGCAGGTGCCATACCAGGCTTACCCTCAACTTTCCGTCATCGAGGCGGTCCTCCTGCACGTAGAACCAAGCTCCACACGCCAACAGCACCGCAACAAATTTATAGGCGAGATTCGCCCACAAACCCCGAATCCAACCCATCATACGGCTAACCATTGGCTGGCCTCGTCTCAGGTCGCACCGAGCCCAACAACGCCTGCAATCGTTCGCGCAGGTCGTCAGCGTCCGCAATCGGCATAATATGGCCATTTTCAACGATTGCGACGGTCCCACGCTCCTCGGAAACCACGACCGCCAGAGCATCCGTCGCTTCGGTCAACCCGATCGCCGCGCGATGGCGCGTCCCGTACGAACGAGAGATTTCCTTGGACCCTGTGATCGGAAGGATCACACCTGCGGCGGACAACCGCCCTTGGGACAGGATCACGGCGCCATCGTGCACCGGGCTGGACGGGTGAAACAGGCTTTGTAGAAGCTCTTTCGAGACCCGAGCATCCAACGGATAGGCGCCTTCCGAATAGGCCTCCAAGGAAGCATCGCGTTCGATGGCCACAATGGCTCCAATCTTGCGTTTGGCCAATTCAAACACCGCTTGGATGATCTCCTCCAGCAAGTTGGCGTCGACTTCGACCGTGCGCGACGAAAACACCGAACCGCCCGCTCGCGCAAGTGCCCTACGAATGTCCTCTTGAAACAGGATAATCAGCGTCAGCACCACATACACAAACAGGTTGTTCAGCACGGAATGAACCGTCGCCAACCCCAAAAAGTCGCTCACAAAGTAGATCAACGCGAGCAAGCCGAGGCCGGTCAGGCTTTGCATCGCAACCGTCCCGCGAATCAGCATCAACGCGCGGTAGATCAGCCACGCCAAAAGCCCGACGTCAACGACATCGGTCCAGGTAGCGCCTCCGAAAGGGCTATCGGCCCAAAGCTCCAGCAGTGTGGTCACCCTTCGCCTCGAATCGCAGCATACACCGCCAGAGCTTGGCGCGTCGCCGCAACATCGTGCACCCGCAGCCCATGAGCCCCCGCGCTCGCCGCTGCCAGCGCTGCACCAATCGAACCAAAGATCCTACGCTCCGGGTCTTTTTCCCCGGAGAGCTCGCCGACAAAACGCTTGCGCGATGCGCCGATCAACACCCGGGCCCCGCTTGCCGCAAACCCTGGGATCGCGCGGATCAATGTGGGATTGTCGAGCGGCGCCTTAGCAAAACCCAACCCCGGGTCGATCC
>SYKL01000162.1 GCA_005797785.1 Pseudomonadota bacterium
AATCGGCCATGGATCTGCCTCGGAGGCGGATTGATCTCCATTAGCACCCCCAATAGTTTTCGTCACGTATTGTCTGAAAAATGGGACGCTCTGGTCGGCAGCGGATCCCCCTTTATGGAGCATGCTTTTCTGTGGGCCCTCGAGCGCACCGGCTGCGCGATAGCATCGACCGGGTGGGAACCTCGCCCCATCCTGGTTTTTAACGATGGAGAGTTGGTAGCAGCCGCCGCCACGTGGAAGAAGACCCATTCCATGGGCGAATTCGTCTACGACCACGGCTGGGCGCAGGGGGTCGAACGCGCAGGGCTACCCTACTATCCAAAACTGGTCGTCGGAAGCCCGTTTTCTCCGGTCACTGGCGGGCGACTTCTGGGCGACCCTCAATGGATCCCCACCCTACTACAGGCCATTCAAACGGCCGCTGCAGACTGTACTTCCGTTCATTTTCTATTTCCGTTGGAAGCGGAGGCAAGTGCGCTGACCGATCTCGGGTACTTTTCTCGACTACAGTACCAATTTCATTGGTTGAACGAAGGGTATTCAACGTATGACGATTTCCTCTCCCGGTTCGTCAGCAAGGATCGCAACAAACTTCGTCGAGAACGAAAGGAGGTCGCACACCTGCAATTTCAGGTCACAACGGATCCAACGGAGGCCGACATCGACGCGTTGTACGCCTTTTATTCCGATACGACCTCCCGTTATTTCTATGGACAGCGGTACTTGAGCCGGGAGTTCTTTCAGGAATTGCGTTCCGTCTGGCAGGGCCGATTGCACACGGTGATTGCCAAAGACGGTGCAACGGCGATCGCGGGGGCATTTAACGTTCGAAAAGGCAAACGCCTGTATGGACGGTACTGGGGAACACTCGCCGAGGTTCCATTCTTGCACTTTGAAGTCTGTTATCATCGCGCGATCGAATACGCGATCGCCAACGGGCTTGAGGCGTTCGAGCCCGGCCATGGCGGAGAACACAAATACCGAAGGGGCTTTACACCGACGATCACTTGGTCCTCGCACCGGTTCGCGGATCCACGACTGCAAAAGGCGTTTTCGGACTGGACCGCGAAAGAAGCGGCCGCCGTTCGCACCCAAGTCGCCGAACTTCAGCTCACTTCAAAGCTCCGGTAACGCTATTCTGACGCGTCGTTTGAGCCTTTTGCCAGATCGGACAGCAAAACGCTCTTGACCATATCTCCGGATCCAACGAGCGTGATCCGGTCGATCTTCGATGCAATTTCGCCGAGCGCCTCCAGCTCTTTGAGCCGTAAAAGCACTGGATTGCTCTCCAACAGGCGTGCGGTATTGGCCAATTGACGTGTTTGACTCGTCTCTTCGCGGCGCTTGATCGCCATCGCCTCGGACTCTTTCTTGGCCAGAGTGACCCGATTGAGTAAATCCTTGATTTCGCCCGGAAGGATAATGTCTTTCACCGAAACGGTCGTGAGCTGAACGCCGACGTCCGGTAACCCTTGCTGGGCGAGCGTCGCCAAGGTCGCATCCACCGCCGCCCGATCGATCAACAGCGCATCCAGCGTTCGCGCGGTGACCACCTCGCGCATCGCAATCTGCACCGCAGTGTAGGCTTGGTTCGCCCAATCCGGTTGGACCGATATCTTCAACGGATCGACCACGCGCAACGCCACCGCAGCCTTCAGGCGGACGGGGATTTGATCCTGAGTAAGCAGATCTTGTGGGGCAACATCCACCGTCTGCAGGCCCAGCCCCACCACCAATGCCGACCATTTTCCGGCATGAAAGAGGCGGTATCGACCGGCCGGCAACAGGCGAAACGGTTGTTTATCGCGACACAAAATGATGGCCTGGCTGTCGCTTGTCGTCACCGTTGACCAATAGTTGGGCCAATCCGCGGGCAGTGGATCCTCCTCTGCGATCGCGGTGGGTTCGGCTCTGAGATCGAAGCGTTGAACCTCTACTTCACCAAAAGCTCGCCAATAGGCGTACCGTCCAGGCCCATAAACCCCCACCACGCGCCCACCGCGCCATACCGCAGCGACCTCATGTTGTGCCACATTCATGGGGATCAAATCCGGAATGTCGGCATACTGAGGGAAGCTCTCGATCGACAACGCTTCGGTGCTGCACAACTGGATACTGAACTTGCCTCCCTTCCAAAGGCGATATCGACCAGGCGGCATCGCCCGAACGAACGCCTGATCTCGCCGCAGTAAGGCGTGATTCTCCATTTTGACCGTGTCGTAAAGGGCATGCGTATCCGGAAGCGGATCGTCCTCCGCAAGTGGAACGGGCTCCTCGCGAATATCAAACCGTTGAATCTCCACTTCCCCAAAAACACGCCAGTAGGCATATCGGCCGGGGCCATGGATCGAAAACACACGTCCATCGCGCCAAACGACAGCGACTTCGTGCTGCGCCACCGTCAGCGCGAGCGCATCAGGAATGTCGCGATACCAGGGCAAATTCTCTATCGAGAACCACTCGGTAGCACACGCCTGAATCGCGTACTTTCCGCCCGTCCACAGGCGGTAACGCCCCGGAGGCAGGGTATGCAGCACGATCTGATCGCGCTTTAAAAGCGAATAGTTTTCCATACGCACGGTCTCATAATGCGCCGTGGCGTCAGGAAAGAGATCGTCCTGTGGCAAAACCTGTGGTTCTTCGCGGACATCAAAACGTTGCAAGGTCATCGGTCCTGCATCCGTCCACCAGCGGTACAACCCCGGGCCTAAGAACCCCTTAAAATGCCCATGAACAAACACGGCGACGCGCTCATGATCGGCGATTGCTACCGTCTCCACGCCAGGATGGACCGAAGGAAGCGGATCTTGTGGCAGAATCGGCGTCGGTAGGTCGCCCAGCTCGTATTTCACGAACTCGTGCGCCCCACTCCATGTGGACACTGAATGCCGACCCGGGGATAACAAAGTCACAAACTTATTATCTTGAAGGTGAGCCCAGCGCTGATGGCGCGGAACATTCAAGGTGGACCACATCGACGCTCCAAAAAAGGAAGGGAATTCCACCCAGTGAGCCGCCGGAGAAGGAGCGGCCGCTGGCGGAGCCCGATTCCGGGCGTCCATCGACCATTGTCAATGAGACCCGGGGACTCCCGCGGACAGGCTGCTTCTGCGGTGAAACCCTCGACCGCCGACCCGAAGGTCGACCGGACAATATTTCTGGCGCAGCTGCGAGGAAATCCCAGGATGGTGCCCAGTCCAGGGCGGGGTGCCTCCGAAGAAGCTGTGGTTTGAAAGATTTTAAGTCTTTTGCCTTGAGCCACTCGGCCAACCCTGCTCTCGCAGAGTGTAGGATTCGAACCTACGAAACGTGAACAGGTCCGAAGCGAACAACACGCGGGACGGCTTTTGGGAGACCCTCAGCACGCCGCTTTTCGCATCTTTGCCATTCGCTCAAAGCCGTATGCGATCGAGGGTTTGGCTGCAACCACCCGATTAGTAACTGAGTTTACTAATCGTTGAGTTCAGAAACCCACGTTGTTGCGCTCGAAAAAAGCCCATCGACTTGTGGTTTCTCGAGAACGCGCCATCAACAGCCAACCGGCAGCGAACCCCGCGGTCTGAATCGCCACCACCGCCGGCTGCAAAATAAGTCCGATTCCAAGGCAGTAGATCGCGAATCCCGCCACCGTGGAAAGCAATCCGATCACCAGATTGGTCACAAATACCGTCAACCGACCGCCGTCCATCCAGCTCCACGAAAGACGAATTGCATCGCCGATGGACAGTCCGTCGATGGCAATGGCATAGGGCACCAACACCAGACCAAGTGAGACGTAGACCAACGCAATGGCCGCCACTAATCCCAGCAATGCAGCCAACGCCATCGATGGGAGAAGGAAATCTCCCCCGGTCGCCGACCCCACCACCACCACCCCAATCGCAGGTGACATCAAAATGGTCGCTCCCGCCCCAACCATCAGGCTGAACGCAAACACCTTCAATGCCGGGACGATGCTCGAAAACAGATCGCCGAGGCGTACCTCGTCGGTGCCAATGTACCGCCCGAAAGCCACCATCATACCGGCAGTAATCAGAAGCTGAATGGGGAGTTGCACCAGCGACAATCCCACACTGACCAATTGGCTTACCACCTGGCCCATGTCACCCATGTCCGCGACCACGGGAATTAGCGCCATTTGAACACCAAAGCTCACCAAACCCATCACGATGGTCATGGCCAACAAGAGGCCCCCACCGGCCAATGCAAGCACGGGCTGTTCGCGAACCAACGCCATCCCGTACCGAAACACCGAGTCGATCGCCAAAGCCTGATTGACAGGAAGCCCCTCCGCAATCGAGCCCGGAACCACCGCCGCACCGCCATCTGCAGCCGCACCCGCCGACCATTGATCGCTCATCGCTCCCTCCAAACTGCCGTACCCCTATGGGCTGTGCGAAGTCTCGTCAACCGAATACGACGGGGTTGTTGGGGTGAGACATGCGTTTTCTGGTGGGCATCAATCTGCGGGATGGCGAGGCCGAGCACGTTGTGAGGCAGAGCGCCGCTTTGGCGCAGGCCGGGAGAGCAACGCTGGATCTTGCGTATGTGGACGATGTTTCGGGGGTTCCTTCCTGGGTTTCGGATCCCCTCTCGGCCCAGGCGCTCACCACCCAATGGACCCAGGTGCAACGCGCCAATGAGGATCGGCTGCAACTGTTGCACCACAGCGTAGCCGAAAATCATCGTGGTACGACCTACCGATTGACTGGAAAGGCCGCGCCCGCGCTCATTCAGGCGGCTGGTACGCACGACGCGATCGTGCTCGCCGGACGCCAACATTCGACGCTTTCCAAGGTCATGATCGGTTCGGTCGCCGCGAAGGTCGTACAGACCGCGGGACAGCCGGTGGTCGTGATTCCCGCACGCGACCGCTTTCTGGAGTTCGAAGCCCAAAAACACAGGGTGGTGTTTGGCGTGGACTTGAACGCCAAGGACGCCGGAACCGCTCTCGCGGAAGCGTCGCGTTGGGCGCAAGCTTTCGACGCTAAGCTCGATCTCGTTCATGTGGACCGCTCGCGCTTGCACGTGCCATACATCCTCGATCCAGACGTTCGCAAGCGCTTTGATCACGAATGGGCGATGGTTCGGGAGCGCGACCTCGGTCGCTTGCAGACCCTCATCGACTCACTGCCAACGCAGATCCGCGGCCTCCCCCGTATTGCCGAGGGCGAAGCGCACACAGCGCTGTGCGAACTCGCACCCGACTACGACTTTTTGATGGTCGCCACCCACGGCCGCACCGGAATGGACCTCTGGGTAGTCGGTTCCGTCGCAGAGCGAGTGATGCAAGAGAGCGTTCGGCCGGTGCTTTTGTTGAGGGCGCGATAGCAGCGAGCGCGTGGTTCGGCGGCCGACGAAGTCGGCGGAACCCGCGAAACACGCGGTGCCCGGAGGGCAATCGCCCAGAACAGAAATTAGTAAATCACTTGACGATTACGATCCCGACGGCTTTTCCACCACCCAACCGGCGAGCGTATCGCGGAACGGCTGCGTCCAAGGAACCGCCTTCCACGTTTCCGGATCGACGCGAACAATCGTCCGGGAACCCCGCGCATGATCGCGATCCTCGTCCATCGGCATCAGCCGAAACCCGAACGTCAGCGAGGTGGAACCAAGCTTTTCGATCCACACGCGGACGCGTACCCGACCTGTGCCGCGAACGGGGCTTAGATACTCCACTTGATTGGCTCGAACGAAGTGAAACCGATCGGGACTTCCGGTCTCCTGCAGACCGCCGAACCCGATCCGTTCCCAAAACGAGCCGAGCGTTCGCTCAAACAAGAGAACATACCTGGCATTATGTAGGATCTGAAAGGGATCGAGGTCGTCGAAATACACGCCCATGACCTCTTCGTGAAAGCGAGCCATCTAATCTCCCTTTTTTAGGTCGGGCCAAGCGGCATTCCGCAAGGCGTCGAGGTACCGATTTGTCCGGACCTTCACCGTGTCTGGCGGAGCCGGATGCTCCAAAAGAACCTTCTCGGCAAAGGTTTGGGCATCGGCAACGCGCCCAAGGCCCACCAGAGCATCAACCAGGGCTTTCGCCATGCGCAGGCGATTGTCGCCCCAGGAATGCTCCATTCCGCGGCTGGCCCAGTCCAGTGCGCCGTCGTGCTGCCCCGCCTTCACGAGCAGGTTCGCCGCTCCCAGATAATAGGTAGGTTCGTCGGGGTATACCGCAGCCGCATCCCGGTACACCGCGACCGCCTGCTCCAGCTCGCCCGCGTCGAACAACAACCCCGCTAAAGTCCCATAGAAAGGACGATCTTTAGCAGGATCTGACTTGAAGGTAGCTCGCAGCATACTCGCCGCCGCGCCGCTCAATCGCCGTTTTTCGTCACCTTCCGTCAACTCGGCCAACAGGGCGATGCGTTCAGACGCGCGCAATGCGGGCTCGCCGGGGCGAGGTGGAGTCAACGTGCGCAGCAGAGCAGCCCTCACCTTAGGTTCGTCCACTACTTTCATCGCTGCGTACGCCCAATCCGGCCAAGCGTCAGGCGCATGCTCGCACAACCAGAGGGCGTCTGAAACCTCGGGTGTCACCTGTATTCGGGCCAGGCGGGCCTCAACCACATCCACGGCCCCAGCCTGCGCGAGCCACGGAGAAGGATCCCCTCCTTCCTTCGCGATTCGCCACGCCATCTTCGCGGCATCCACACCCGATAAAGAAGCGAGGTCCACCGGCGGCAATTGCGAGCGGTGGTCGATCTCATGCAGCCAAGCGACCATCTGTTCTCGGTCAGAATAGCCGATCCAACGACCAATTTCGTTGCCGGCTGCATCGGTCGCTACCACCGTGGGGTAGCCGGTCACCGAATATCGGCTTTTAACCTCCCACGAGGTTCGATCGTCCACATCGATTTTTGCAACGACGAACCTGCCGAGAATGTCCGGTGGATCTTCAGAATCCAACACTTCCACCGACATTTGATTGCAGGGTGGGCACCAGACCGCTGTGAAATCGAGCAACACCAAACGCGCGCTTGTCGTGGCGTCGCCAAACGCCATAGCAACGCTCGACTCCGCATCTTTCTGGTAAGCCGACCGGTCAAAAGCGTGGCTCGGCGGGCGAGCTTCAGACACGGTCAACGCAAACGTCCCGCGCTTGGAGTCCGGCCACTCGCCATCCACAGCAAAATCACGGAACGTGCATTCGGTGCCTGCATCGTCGCAAATTCCCAAAGACACCGTGCCCGAAACCGCCTGCCCACGCCAATCGGGCAATGAGACGCCCTTGGTCAACTCGGCGCCTGAAAACCCCAATGAAACCGTCTGTTCGCCTTGCGACATGGACAACGAAGCCGGTGCGTCCTCGGCAATGTGCATCCCCACTTCCGTTTGGAGGGTCAAACGCCCCTTGGCGCCCTTCCACTCAATCTCCGCTTTCAAAGGGGCAGCCCACGCCGTCGCAGCCCAGATCCACCACATCGGCACCTCAGCGAACGCGTTCAAATGTATCTCGAACCGCGGCCCCCCGCTTGTGGACGGTCCACCGTCGGGATACCCGTGTGCCTTCGACGAAACGGAGGTCCTCGTGCGCGCAATTCTCGGTCTTGTGTTGTTCCTTTCCGCCTGTGAGCCGAAGGAGACCCCGCCTCCAGGGGCCCTCGAGAAGACGGGCGATGTGGTCGCGACCATCGACGGCGAAGCGGTCACCCAGGACATGATCGACGCAGTGACCCGCCGGATCCCCGCGGAGCAACTCGCTGAATTGAAGAAGGATGATGCGCAGTACAGCCAGTTCTTAGAGCGCATCTATCTTGGTCAGGCGCTTTACAAACGCGCTCTGGATCAGGGCGTGGCCAAAGATCCCGAGTTGACCAAAGTGATCGCCATGGCGGAGCGAGAGATCGTCGCCAGCGAGCTGCTGGAGAAGGTGGCCAAAGAGGGCGTCACCGAAGAGAAAGTAAAGGAATATTACGACAAGCAAGCCAAATATGCTCGTCCGCAGGCCAAACTTCAGCATGCCATGTTCACGGACGAGGCCAAGGCGACAGAGGCTGTCACCGCTATCAAGGGTGGAGCCGACTTTTCGGCTACGGTCACCAGCATGGGCGGTCAAGCCCCCAATGGCGGCGATCTGGGCTGGGTCAGCAAAGGCCAGTTGATTCCTGACATGGAGACCCCGGCGTTCGCGTCCAACGCGGGCGATGTGGTCGGCCCGATCAAGACGAACTTCGGTTTTGTGGTGGTCAAGGTCAACGAAAAGCGCGAAAAGACCCCCTTGGAAGACGTTCGTGCAGAGGTCGACGAGGCTCTCAAGCGCGAAGTCATCGACGAGTACATCGGCAAGATCAAGACCGAGATGAAGGTCGTCAAACCTGGCGACAAACCTGCTGAAGGCGAAGCCAAGCCCGAAGGCGAAGCCAAGCCCGAAGGTGAAGCCAAACCGGAAGGCGAAGCCAAGCCTGCCGAGGGCGGCGGGCACTGATCGTGGGGCACCGCTGGATTGTCATTCTTGGTGCATCCTCGGGTTTCGGCGCCGCTTCCGCACGGGCATTCGCTCGCGCGGGGTATGCGATCTTCGGGGCGCACATGGACAGACGGGGCGCGCAACCTCAAATTGACGCGTTGATCGCCGATCTCCGCGCAGAGGGTGTGCCAGTCGTCTTCCACAACGGCAACGCTGCGGACGACGAAGAGCGGAAACGCACCTTAGAAAGCCTCACCGCTGCCGTAACAGAGGACGGTGGTGAAGTCGGAGTGCTGCTTCACTCCCTCGCTTTCGGTACTTTACGGCCCTATTTTGATGCGGACGCCCCCATGCAGCGCCGGCAGATCGAGATGACTCTCGATGTCATGGCGCACTCTTTGGTGTACTGGGCTCAAGATCTCGTTCGTGAGGGATTGATCGGCGAGGGCGGGCGCATTTACGCCATGACTTCCGCCGGTTCGTTGGTGGCTTGGCCTTCCTACGGGGCCGTCTCCGCTGCAAAATGCGCCTTAGAATCCCACATTCGACAGCTCGCCGTGGAGTTGGCTGGCCGGGGCGTCACCGCCAATGCGATCATGGCCGGGGTGACCCGCACGCCCGCCCTGGAGAAGATCCCCGGCGCTGATCAGCTTGCGAATTCGGCTTTGGCGAGGAACCCCCATCGGAGACTGACCACGCCGGAAGATGTGGCCAACTGTTTGGTGGAATTGGCGCGTCCAGGCACGGCTTGGCTCACGGGCAATGTGATTCACGTCGATGGCGGCGAATCGATCAGCGGCTAGGCCACAAGATCATTTCCGCAGAGGTAGCCGAAATGACTCCGATCTACCTCGATCATCATGCAACCACCCCCTGCGAGCCTCAGGTGGTGCAGGCGATGTTGCCCTATTTCACCGAGGTGTTCGGAAACGCAGCATCTCGGGGGCACTCCTGGGGATTTGAGGCGCAAGCCGCCGTGGATCTCGGTCGGGAACGGGTAGCAGCGATGATCGGCGCGAGTCCCTCAGAAGTGATCTTCACTTCCGGGGCGACCGAAGCAAACAATTTGGCGATCCTGGGTGCACTTGCACGGCAGGCTAAGCGGCATGTGATCACCACCGCGATCGAGCACCGATCGGTGCTCGACCCGATGCGCGAGCTCGAACGCCGAGGATTTTCGCTAACCGTGCTCCCGGTCGATCGCGATGGTCGGGTCACACCCGAACAGCTAAAAGCTGCACTCAGAGCCGATACTGCGCTGGTATCGGTGGGGCTCGCGAACAATGAGATCGGCACCCTTCAGCCGATCGCCGCGATCGGAGAAATCTGCCGAGAAGCAGGAGTTTGGCTGCATGCGGACGCCGCCCAGGCTTCAGGGTGCATTTCGCTTGACGTTGCTGCGTTAAACGTCGATCTTCTCTCGTTGTCCGCCCACAAATGTTATGGCCCCAAAGGGATCGGCGCCCTTTTTGTCCGGCGGCGCGCCAGAGTTTCCATCGAACCGCTGCAATATGGAGGCGGCCACGAAAAGGGTCTTCGGTCCGGAACGCTTCCGGTCCCGTTGATCGTTGGGTTCGGCGTCGCCGCTGAACACTCTGCGAAGGAAGCGGATAGTGGCGGAGCACGCCTGGCGAGACTCCGAGATGCCCTGTGGGAGGGCCTCGCCGCCATCGGCGGCGTTCATCGAAATAGCCCTTCCATACAGGTACTTCCACACAACCTCAATGTGGCCTTCGACGGGATCGATGCCGAACTGCTGTTGTTGGAGCTGCGGGAATTCGGCCTTTCCACGGGATCGGCCTGCAGTTCCGCCAACCGGGAGCCTTCCCACGTGCTAACGGCGATCGGCGCCCCTCCCCGTCAATCGGTCCGATTTGGGCTGGGTCGTTCCACGACGGAAGCGGATATCCGACGCGTCATCCAGCGCTTTGCCGAGGTGGTCCCTTTCGTTCGCGATAGAGACCACCTTTGACCGTTGGGGGCGCCACGCCGGGATATACTGGGGGTTCTGCGGGAGGATCCAATGGCCGTTGCACTCACATCCGCCGCCGTCGATCGGGTGGTAGAACTCCGAAAGAATCAACCGGAAGCCCCTTATCTGCGGGTTGCCGTCCAAGGCGGTGGTTGCTCCGGGCTGTCCTACCATCTCGATTTTGTCGCTACACCCGACGAAAAAGACAAGGTGTTTGAATTTCCCAACGACGTGAAAATCGTCGTCGACCGAAAGTCGTATTTGTTTGTGAACGGTACCGAGATCGACTTTGAGTCGAACGTCTTGAAGACCGGATTTACGTTCAAAAATCCGCAGGCGACCGGTACTTGTTCGTGTGGTACGTCGTTTACGGTTTAGGCCTGTGAGCCCTCCTACGCGCGCGAGGGGCCGGAGCGGCGCGAAGCGGTCGCCGGAAAGCGAAGCTTGTAGGCGACGGAACCCGCGCAGGGACCGACGGCGAAGCCGGCGCGCCCAAATCCTGATTACTAACTTTCGTCGTCGATCGCCAAGAAGATCGCAATAGCGTCGTCCACGCGTTCGGCCCACGCACCCTCATTGTGCGGGGCATCGGGAACCCACCAGTGGAACAAATTCTGGTCCCAGGTGTACCCGTTCTCCGCCATCGAATCGACGAATTGTCGGGTTTCGCAGTAGTTGTCCGAGGAGTCGGGATCATCTTCGGTAAAGCCGTCCTCGTCTGGATCCGTGCATTCGTTGTCGCCGCCCGGACCGCCACCGGAATCGGCGTAAATCACAATGTCTTGAAAGTCGTCATCTTCCCAGAGTTCCTGCACGGTGGGGTTGCTCAAGCCAAAGCGGCCCCAACCGAGCGTGCCCGAGAGTGAGCCTACAAAGTCAAATTCCCCAGGATATTGATGGGCGATGTACAAGCTGATCAGACCGCCGAGGGAGCTGCCCATCACACCGTTTAGACCGTTCGTACCATAGGTATCCTCGATGAACGGGCGGATATCTTCCTGCACCAAGGCCGCATAGTCGGCGCCAACCGAGGCATAGGTCCCATCGCCCAAATTGTCGGGAACATGGACATATTCCGACATTCTGTCCGAAGTATTGTTGATGCCGACGACGAGCACCTCCTCACCCCCCGCTTCGACCGCCCCCTGGATGTCCCAACGTCCGAAAGCCGCCTCCGGATCGAACAAATTCTGGCCATCGTGCATGTAGAGCACCGGCCAGGGACCTTCACCCGGAGGAACAAGGACCTGCAGATCGCGCTCCTGCAACCCCTCACCGATCATCCCCACCCAACGATCGAGGCGGTATTGATCCGAAGGAGGGCGCACAAAACTGATCTCGCCGTATTGATCATAAGTAAAGGATCTTGACCAATCGTCGGCCCAATCCCCACCGTCGTTCATGAATTTGTACCGTTGACCTTCGGGATTGGAGATCTCAACCTCGGCCCAAAAGAAGCCATCCCCCTGGGTCATCGGAATCGGCTGATCTTCGCCCGCCCAGTTCGTAAAATCGCCGTGCAGCGAAAACTCACCTTCGGACTCTTGAAGAACGAAGATATAGGTACCGCTTTCCGTGGCTACCGGAAAACCGTCTGACCAGGACACATTCGCGAGCACCGCGTCGACATCTTGGTTTCCCTCGATCAGATCGCGTACCAGCCCTTCATCACCGGTCGGATTGTCCGAAGTGTCGTTCGTATCCGAAGTATCGGAAGTATCGCTGGTATCCGCGGTATCGGTCGTGTCCGAGCCCTCATCCGTATCGGCGGGATCGCCACCATCGCAAGCATTTAGCGCTGCAACCGTCAGGATCCACCTAAAACGCATCCTACCCTCCGCCGCGATAGGTCGGGCCTTCCCCGATCTCGGTAGGCTATAGCGGGTCGACGATGGATCCGCATCCTCGGCAGATCCTTGCGGCACACCGCCTGACGCGATAACTGCCAGGGTCGCTATGGATTGTCCGTAGCGATCCCCTGAACGGTCCGTTCAGGGCTTTCGTCGAGAGGAAAACCGTGGCCAAGAAAAAAAACCAGGCCCGACTGGTGATCCACCTCGAGTGCACTGAGCAGCGCGAATCGGGTGTTCCCGGCATGAGCCGATACACCACGATGAAAAACAAGCGCAATACGCCCAAGCGCCTTGAGTTGAAGAAGTATAATCCGTATCTTCGGCGTTATACCCTGCACCGCGAAGTCAAGTAACAACCACCCCTTTGGGGTGTGGCCCATGATCCAAACCCTGGCTTGCCAGGTCCTGAATCGAAGCCCCCACACCCCGTAACTAGCACCCACAGGAGCCTTACATGGCGCGTTATCGTGGACCCCGACTGAAGAAATGTCGGGCCGTGGGCACGGTGCTTCCCGGTTTGACGACGGCGGCGACTCTCGCCCGCCCGAATCCTCCCGGTGAGCACGGAGCCCGTCGTCGTTCGAAGCCTTCGGACTTTAAAGTTCGGATGCTCGAGAAGCAGAAGTGTCGTTTCCATTTCGGTATTTTGGAGCGTCAGTTCCAGATCTACGTTCGTCGCGCGTCGACCCTCAAGGGTCCCGCCGGTTCGAACCTGATCCTTCTGCTGCAATCCCGCCTGGATGCCATCGTTTGGCGCCTTGGCCTTGCACGGACCATCCCCGCTGCTCGTCAGCTCGTCGTTCACGGCCACATCACCGTTAACGGCAAGCGCGTCGATCGCCCTTCCTTCCACGTCTCTCCCGGTGACGAGATCGGCGTGAAAGAGCGCACCCGCACCAAGTCGGTCGTTCAGGACGTGCTGCAGAACGCTGCCGTTCAAGTTCGCCCTTCCTGGCTCGATTTTGACCCAGCGAAAGTTGTGGGCAAGCTGACCTCCGCTCCAGAGCGGTCGGACATGCCGCTTGAACTCAACGAAAACGCCATCATCGAGTTCTACAGCCAGAAGCTGTAGTCCTCTTTGGATGCAAAGAAGCCAGCCCTCGGGCTGGCTTTTTATTTGGAAAGCCAGCCCGAGGGCTGGCTTTCTGTCTTGAAGCGCGTCTGAGCCGAGCCCGGTCGCTCAGCGTTTCGGCTTCATCGCGTGGAGGACCGCTTTCACCGCGGCGCGATCGTTTTGAACGTACCCCGAGAATTCTTGGCCGCTCTGCAACCATTCGCCGCCGTCCAGGACCACGCATTCGCCGGTCACATAGTCGGATTCATCCGCCATCAAATACATCGCCAAATCCGCCAACTCTTGCGGCTTCCCAAAACGCTTGGCTGGAATGCGCTTCTTGGCCTCTTCTTCGAAACCACCCGCCATCAACCGGGAGAACGCACCGTCGGTTGGAATCGGGCCGGGGGCGATCGCATTGACCCGAATTCCGTACGTCGCCCACTCCACGGCAAGCGAGCGAGTCATGGCCAATACACCGGCTTTTGCGCAAGCGCTCGGCAGCACAAACGCTGAGCCCATCCATGCATAGGTCGTCACAATGTTGATGATATTTCCCTTGCGTTCGGGGTTGCCGATAATCCGACGGGCAAACTCTTGGGTGCAGTGAAACGTGCCGTACAGCACGATCTGCACCACCGAATTAAAGGCGTTCGGAGTGAGGTCTTCGCTGGGCGACAAAAAATTCCCTGCGGCATTGTTTACCAGAGTATCGATCGGGCCCAAAGCCGCTTCCAAGGCATCCATCGCCGCCTTGACCTGAAGTGGATCGCGCACATCCGCGGTAGCTAAGCTCGCCGTGCCCCCCGCGGCTCGAATGGCGGCGACCGTCTCCTCCAGAGTGCCGGCACTCCGCCCCATTACGCCAACTTTGGCGCCCAGAGAAGCGGCGCGTTCCGCCATCGCGCGGCCGAGGCCGGTGCCCCCACCCGTCACCACCACCGTGCGGCCCGCCAGCAGATCTTGTCGATACATCTCGCCTCCCCGAGGGCCGTATCGCACTTGGGGAAGGCCCTCCAGCGTTCAGTTGACCTCAGTTGGGTCGCACTGGTAGCTGTCCCCCACCGAGTAGGGTGCGGTCAATACCGTAACAACACCACTTTCTGGGCAAACCACCGTCGCCTGCGGGCAGGTGCCCTCAAAGTCATCGACGCTGGCCAATGCTTCCACACCCGAACAACTGGTCGCGCTGCCCGCGCACACCCGCAGCACGGGGTCGGCATCGCAGTCTTGATTATTGGTGCAACCGACCGTAAACGGCTCGTCCGGAGTGCACTCAAAACTCTCAGCGACCTCCCACCCGCAGTCTCGGTATTCGCTCTCCTGATAATTCGCGCATTCATCCGTCACATCCACCGATTCCGGATCAACGATGACGACCTGAGCCTCCCCGACGTTGTTGTCATAGGATTGCTCTGGAAACATGCCTTCGTAGTTGACTTCTACCCGAAGGGTATAGGTTCCAGGCGCAACGCCCGTGACATCCACCCACTGGCAATCCAGGCCTGAGGTGTAGGTATCGGCCCAGCCCGCATCAATCCCTTGATAGCTACAGTTGTAGAAGTTCTCGTTTGGGGCGCCGTCGACATACTGATCGGTATTCATCAGACAGAACGCCTGTTTGTGGCCGTCGGCAACCTCGGCGCCCTCGCCATCCACCAAGCTGTAGCGGGCATACCCCGTAAAGTGCATATGATCGTGGCATTCCGAGTATTCAAACAGAGTTTCGTTGTCGGGAACACCAAAGTGCAACGGCGCATTCCCCAAATTCGGCGTCTGAGTGTCGAACTTCAGAAGTTGGCGTACTCCCGGAGCATCCACGCACCCTTCTACGATAGCGCAGTCATCTTCCGCAAAGTTCTGAGAAACGACGTACCAACCGTTGGCCAACACGGTCTCTTCTACCGTAATGTCAGGAAGTGGGCACGTATCCTCTCCTTCTTCCACCGCGGTACACTTGGGCGTTTCGTCGTCACGACAACATGCGGTACAACAAAGGGACCCGTCGACACAATCATCGTCCGACGGATCGCAGGCTTCTCCCACAGGAATAATGTTGTCGGTATCCGGTGCGACGTCGGTATCGGCGGTATCGGCGGTGTCGGACGTATCAGGTGAGCCGGTGTCTTTTCCGTTGCACGCGACTGCGAACAAAACCAAACCCAAGAAAGCCTTCACGATCCCCCCTTATGGACACTTCGCAGCGCACGCAGTTCCGGAACAACGTCACCGAGCCCCGAATGTATAGCATCCTGAACCAGCGGATCTGCAAGAAGATCGTGCATCCCGTTCAGATCTCCCGCGGTTCCTCGGGCGCTCGCCAGAAGCCCCAAAAACAACCCGCCCGCACCGCCCGGACTCCAGAGTCGTTCTCCGAGAAATGCCGCCTCCTGAGCCCCTTCGCGGCGCAAGACGATCAGCAGCCGAACCCCATCGATCTCCGACTGCGCCGACATCCCATCGGCCACTTCAATCGCGCGCCGCAAGGTCTGCTCACCGATGTCCACCTTGTCCTGCAAGACTTGAATCAACGCCAGTCCCGATGCCGCCAATGCTTGACCGCGCAGGGCTCCGGCGCGCTCATACCAGGACGCCGCCTCTTCTAGCCGACCCTCCCAAAGTGCGAGGAGACCGAGGTTTAACGCGGACATGTCTTTCACCGCTTTGGACGCCCAGGCCGACTGGTGCAACGTCTGCAATTGAGTGCGCGCAGATCCGATTTCGCCAAGTTCAATGGCGCTTACGGCTCGACTCAACCGCCGCGACGCCACATACGGCCGCGCTAACGCGCCAATCCCCATCACCATCAACGCATAGAGTAGAAATGGAGCAAAGGTATAGGTTTTCCACGAGTAAAGACCAACTAGGACGCCCACACTGACGAGACCCGCCGCCATCGGCGCCAACAGCAACCATTCGGCCGTCAGCCGGACCGCGCGCCCTTCCCGGTCGATCACCACCGGCCCATGCTCGCGACGCCCCTGCCAAACTGCCCCAAACCCACCGAGAATGCCGCCGATGACGCCGCCCGACAAACCGAAGGGCACCAAGTTAATCGTCAACTGATTTACTAATAGAAGGGCGCCCACAGCCGTGCCTGCTCCCGCAAAACACATCGTCCAAAGCGTAGCAATGGCGAGCGTCGACATCGCGCCTCGAGAGGTCTCCGAAGGCGGCTCATAAGGGTCTCGCCCCATCAGTCCACATCCGAGCTGAGCGGCAGGGGCCCAAACACATCGGCCAACGCCTGAGCATGGGAGACAGGACTGGCATCCACAATCGCCGAAAAGTAACCAATCGAGTCTGCGGTCATCGGCGGCGGAAGCGGAGCTGCCGCGATCCAAGCCTGCTGTTTCTCATAGGAGGCCGAATGCCACTCAGGCCTCAGGCCATTCCAAAGCGCCCCAACCGACACGACTGCGATCTTTTCCTGGCGATCGCCTCCGTCAAACCGAGCGATCACCTTCTTGTATGCGGTGACTCGATCGGCCACCGACAGCCGAAGTGGATCCCCGCCCTGCACTTCTCGGCACAAGGACGCATAACGAATCCAGCCTTCGATATCGCTTTCCGTAAGCACGAGCTTTTCTTGGTCGTCAAACGCCCAGACCGCTGCGGTCGACAAAAGCAACTCATTAAACTCTTCTTTGGGCTGGCTCCGGGCGAGCCATACCCGCGCGCTGCGTTCGGTGGCTGCGTCGATGCCTGCCAAAGAACGCCATTGATCCCGACGCGTCGCGGCCTCGCTCGCCCGCACTTTCAGCTTTTCTACGGGCTCTTGCGCCAGCGCCGCGTACAGCTTTCCGCGGCCGACCCGATCCAGGGGGCGTCCCGCCAACAGCTCCAACTCCTCTTCCAGGGGAGCGAGCTCTTCACAGGAGATCGACGCTTCGCCCTCGCCTACCCGCTGCTCCGGCCGATCGCAGGTCGGCGGCGACGAGCACCCCAACAGAACGGCGACGACCCAAATCACCGGGCCAACGTCTCGCCAGACCCCAGCGCCCAATAAGGGCTACCCGCCAACTGGGTTTTCAGCTGCGCAATCTCTTGGGGGTGGAGCTCAAAGGTCTGCGGCTGCCCCGTACGCGGGTCCGCTTGGCTCGCAAACCAACGATCGCCTTTTTTCGTCTTGTACAACATCAACCCGCGGGGATCATCGTACACCAACTTCAGATCGGCGGCTGTCAGCGGGCGATTCGGATCCTCGGGAGGTTCCTCCACTTTCGGCTCCTCTACCGGCTTCGGAGGCGCAGGTGGTGGCTTGATCGCCTCCAAGACCTCATCGATCTCCCACTTCAGCTCGAGGCTGAGATCCTTCCGGGAGTTTTCGAGGTATTCTTTGAACTTTGTGCGCTCAGCACCCTCCAAACCGGTGGCGATGGCGAGCAGCTCGTCCTTGATGCCTTCCCGCTCCTTCCAGCCTGCGGTGCGCAAACGCGCCAAGATGTCGTCGGCGCGGGTCACAAGCTCGGCGTTCATCGATCCTCCCGCCGAACCACTTATCGCGGCGCCGACCTCCCGTCATCGGATCCACTCTTCCCGCCGCATGATACAAATGGCGAACTCACCGGGTGGTCATGAGCTTCCTCGAACACTTTACAACGGAACAGCGGCAGCTGTTCGAGAGCGCCGCCAGCAAACGCGAGATTCCGCAGGATCAATACTTGATGCGCCGCGGCGAGCCCGGCGGCGACATGTTCCTTCTTCGGAAAGGAAGCTTTCAAGTTGTTGATACTCGAAGCAATCCCGAAGTGATTTTGGCGGTCTTGGACGAGGGCACGGTCGTTGGAGAAATGTCCTTTCTCGACGATTCCCCCCGTTCGGCGGATGTGCGCGCGGCTACCAATGCCGAGGTTTTACGTTGGGCGCGTGCGGATCTTCGCGCTCTCCTTCAACGACAACCCGCCCTCGCCGCCATCTTCTGGGAAAGCCTGGCACGTCTCGCCTCAGAACGCGCCCGCAACCTCACCACTTCCGCCGTTACCGGCTCCCTTACCCGCGCCGAACCCCGCGCCGCGGGCATCGTTCGTCTCCGGGATGAAGCGCGAAGAATCGCCGAAATTACGAAGGAAGGGTTGCTTGAGGCGGAAACGGCATTGCGGCAAGATCCCAACGACGAACGCCCGCAACGCGAAATCCGGGCCTTATTGGACAACTTGGAAACCGAGATTCGCACCTTGTTCGAGGCGCATCCCGAAGCCGAGAGCAGGCACGACGCCGCGCGAATCCTGGGTCGGGAGCTCCATCCGTACTTGGTCCGCGCCGCGCTCGCCGAACGCTGCATCCGACGCCATGAAGGGGTTGGGGGGGCGCCCGACATCCTTGCCCACATTCTCGTCGATCACGAAGGTGGAGACGGCCGATTGGGCGAAATCGTCGACCGGTGGCTCTTGGATCGACCGACCTGCCACGCCCTCCGCGCCTGGCGCGATGCGACCGTGCGCGTGGCACAAGAGAGCCTTCCTCTCCATCGAAACCGAAGAATTACCATTCTCAACGTCGGCACAGGATCGCTGGTCGCGTCGCTCGCCCACGTGGTCGATCACCCTCCCACCGTGGTGACCGTCGTCGATCCCAGCCGAGATTCGCTCGCTTTCCTGGATGCAAGCCTTACGCTCTGGCCCGAGTCGGTGGAACTTCAAACCATCCAAGAAAGCTTGGCCGGCTTGGCTCTTGGACGCGATCATTTGAGCCTTCCTCCGCAGGATTTGGTGGTGATCAGCGGCGTGGTCGAATACCTCCCCGAACGGGTCGCAGTCGCCTTGCTCACCGAAGTGAAACAGTGGATGACGCCGGGAGGACGCGTCCTATTGGCCACCCTCGGCCCCAGCGACGATCAAGATGCCTTGGACGCGCTTCTTGGCTGGCCAACACTGCGCCGAGCGCCAGAAACGCTGCTGCGTCTGCTCGCCGCCGCCGGCTTTGATTCCCCTTCCGAGCACAACATTTCCGAGCCAGCTCTGTTGCTGTCCGCTGGAGCCTGAAACGCCCCTTGCGGGACCGGAGGCCGTGGCATATCGTGGGGCCCAGTCACCCGGAGCCTGCACCCGATGTCTTCGCGTTCCTTTTGGTCGATCGCCGCGGTTTTCACCGCCGTTGCCTGCACGGGCGAGCCTACGCCCACCACCGACACTGCCGCCGATACGGCAGCCAAGGATACCGGCGCACCTCCCGTTTTGTCTCCTTCAGACCTCGCCAATGGTTCTGAGAATATCGCTCTCGTACCCTCGATCGTGGAAACCCAGCGCGCGATGGAGGCCGCCGGCATCACCACTCAATTGGCGGTGTTGATCGGTGAAAAGCCCTACGATCTGAACAATGACAACAAGGACAATGTCGCCGTTCGGTCGGGCGTGATCATCGCGAACCTTCTCCTCACCGTGAAGGACAGCAAAAAAGAGCAACTTCAAGACCAACTCACCAAGATTCGCGCTGGCATGTCGACCCTAGAAGGCGGCTCGGACATCGACGCGATGCTGGCCGACATTGAAGACCGGGTAAAGGGTGATTCGGTCACTCGCGACGACCTTCTCAAAGAGTTCGACCAATTGTCCGGCGCCGTGATTCCCGAGCTCGAGTTCAACGGTCAAAAGCGCATTGTACCCCTGATTCAGGCGGGTTCCTGGCTGCAAGGCGCCAACTTAGTGGCCAAGGCCGTCAAGAAAGAAGGCAAGCCTGAAGCTGCCGATTCGATGCTGAAGCAGCCGGCGGTGGTCGACTACTTCATCCAATACGTGAAAAATGAAGGCTCGGAAAAGGCCCCCGCGGCCATCACCGAGAAACTGGCGGAATCCCTCACTACCCTCAAGGGTTTGGCTGAAAAGAAAGAGCCGTTCACCAACGAGGACATCGATCTGGTCATCAAGACCACCGACGACGTCCTCGCGTTGTTGTAGGGGAAACGCGATGATTTCCACACTACTTGCGCTCGCGTTCGTTGGGGCGGCGAGCGCCGACGAACTTGAGGCAGAAACCTGCCTTCGTGCCAAAGTTTGGGACGGATACGCAGAGGGCTGGGGCATTCGCACCATGACCACCTCCGCCTTACAAAACGGCCAAACCAAGAACTATTTGGTGACCCTGTACAAAGGCAACGAATACCAGATTCGCACCTGCGCCGACGCCAACGTGAAAAATCTGGACGTCTACCTCTACGATCTCAACGGAAACGTGGTGAAACGCGACGAAACCACCGATCGCGAGCCATGGTTCGGTTACACGCCCACGGACACCGGCACCTACTATGTGGTGCTGCATGCCCGTGAATTGGTCGCCGCGACCACGCCAGCGGGCGTCGCGATGGCCGTGACCTACAAATAGGCGCCAGGGGGCTGATTGTTATTTGCCCCACTGGAAGACCGTTTTCGCAGGGCGCTCGGCGGCGCGAACACCTCCGATCGGGATGACTCCATCCGGTTTGCGGTGGAGTTTACCCGCCTACTTTCGCGCGCGGTCACTGGTGAAGTATTCGACGAAGCGCGCGCGGCCATGGAAAAGGCCCTATTGGCGCGCTCCGACCTCAACATCGACGAGATCCGCATCTTGCTCGATTTGGTCCTCGACCCCGCCAACCGGGCCACCGTCGACGACCAGGAACTTCGCGCCTTCGGTTCCCGCTTTGGAAGCGCCGAATACACCGCCATCCGGATGGCGGTGTCCGACGAAGCGAGCCTTACCGGATTCGCCGAAAGATACGGTTCCGCCGAAGCATTGCTGTTGCTGGATTCATTGTTTCTTGTTTGCGGCGTCGATGGCGTCATCGATCGCGAAGAGATCGCCAACCTCCAGCGTTTTGCGTCCGAGCTCGGAATCGACCCCATGTTGGTCGGCGCTCTCTACCGCAAACATGACCTCCGATATGCCACAGGCGACTACCACTTTTCGCTTGAGGAAGATCGCTATGTGATCGGCCGCTCCAGCAGTGCGGCGATCCAACTGCCGGATCCGCAGGTTGCAGGCCGACATGCCGAATTGATTCGCGGACCGCGCACAGGCGATGGCAAGCTGGGCGGCTGGCGGGTGGTCGACTTCAACAGCGGCCGGCCGACGATGCTCAACGGAAGCCCTATTCGTTCGGCCCCTTTTCGCTACGGCGACTCCCTGCGGGTGGGCCCGTACACCCTCTCGCTCGACCGTTCCGAAACCCAGCTCACAGCTTTCGGAAGCCAAGCATTCTCCGCCCTTTCGGTACGAAATCTCCAACGACAAATTGGTCAAGTAACCTTACTTGATCAAATCAACTTCACCGTGTTTTCGGGCGAAGTGATCGCGGTGGTCGGTCCCTCCGGTGGCGGTAAAACCACCCTTTTAAACGCGATCGCCGGCATCGCGCCCGCAGACAGCGGGGACGTCCTCCTCGACGGTCAGGACTTTCATACCCTGCTTTCGCACGATCGTTCGATCGTGGGGATCGTTCCGCAAGACGATGTCGTTCATTCCGAGCTTTCCGTCGAGGAAAGCTTGTATTATTCGGGCCGACTGCGATTTCCGCGCGACGTCGGTAACACGGCGATTCAGAAAGAAATCGACCGGGTTTTGGACGAGTTGTCGATTTCACACATTCGAAACTCCCGTATCGGCGACTCTCTGCGGCGAGGGATTTCGGGCGGCCAACGAAAAAGGGTGAGTCTAGGCCAAGAATTGCTGACCCGTTCGACCAAGGTTCTGTTTCTGGACGAGCCCACTTCCGGCCTCGACCCGCAGACCGCACAGGACATTGTTTCGCTCGTTCGCCAGCTGGCGGACGACGGACGCATCATCTTCATCGTGACCCACGACGTCACCCCCTCGGTCATGTCGATGGTCGACCACCTACTGGTTCTCGCCCCCGGCGGCCGATTGGCTTGGTTTGGGCCCCCGGATGAGGCGTGCACCTACTTTGGGGTCAACTCGCCCGACGAGATTTTCGCCCGCCTGCCCGACCTCAAGCCGCAAGACTGGGGCAAGAAATACCGCGAAGGTCCTGCCTTTCGGAAGTTTGTCCGCACCCGGGAGCACCTGCTCGGCCTCGATGGAGTAGAGGTTCAGCGCGGTGGCCCGATCGCCAAGTCGCGGCAATCCGCGCGCCTGCAATACTCCACGTTGACTCGGCGGTATGCAAAGTCGAAGCTGAGAGACAAGATCGGCACGGCCGTGCTTTTGGCGCAGGCTCCGATCCTCGCCATCGCCATGAAAATCGTGTTTCCACAGCCCGATGCGGCCACCCTCTTCATGCTGGCCCTTTCCGCTTTGTGGTTCGGCGCCTCCGGCTCCGTGCGCGAACTCATCGCCGAACGCACCATTTGGCGCCGTGAAGCACGCGTTGGCCTCGGTGTGCTTCCGTACATGGCCTCCAAGGTCACGGTGCTCGGCGCGATCGTCGTGTTCCAATGCTTGATGTTGGCCTCACTCAACTGGCTGCTGCTTGGAATGGGCGCGTACGGGACCTCCCTGTTCCAACTGTGCGGCGTGACCGCCCTCACCGGCATGGTCGGCATGTCGCTCGGTTTGCTCATGTCCTCTCTGTTTTCGAGCAGCGAAGCCGCCGTGGGCACCCTTCCGCTGATCCTGATCCCGCAGATCACTTTCGGCGGACTGATCGTCAAAGTGAAGGAGATGAGCACCTTAGCCAAGGCGATCTCCTCGCTGATGATCACCCGCTACGCCTTTGACGCGGTGATCAAGACCGGAGAAAAGCTCTCGCGACCGGGTTCTTTCGGCAACAAACGCGATGAATTGCAGATCACGGGGGTGCTCTACGATCTCGGGTTCCGCACGTCGTCGGCAGCGGACATGGGTTGGCCCCTCTGGCAATTGTGCGGGATCTTGTTCCTGTTTTTTGCCGGGTTTTTGAGTGTCGCCACCTGGCTCACCCGCCGCGCCGAGCAGGGGTAGGCCGGCCGGGTTACTTTGCGGTTCTCGGAGGGTTCCATGGGTCAGGTTCTCGTGCACGGTGCTTCCCTTTCCAGCGGCAAGATCGACAAACTGCGCATCGGCCTGCACGGCCTGCCCGAGCGTACCATCGACCGCGACACCGCCTTGTCCTGGATGAAAGACGGACATTCCTTCCTTCCGGTCGTTGGCGGCAAGCCACAGAGCGCATTGCAGTTGGTGGAGGTAGGCGAAGAAGCTACCCTCTTCATCCGCGTTGACAATGAAAAGCAGGAAGCGGATGCCCTGCCGGAATTGCCGTCGGCCTGAGGGGTTAGAGCCTCAGTGGAATAGTAAACCGATTTACTATTTCTTAGCGGGAGTGCTGCGATGATCCTCTTGTTCCTCGCATGGGCAGCTCAAGCGGAGCCCACGATCGTCGAACGCCCGCTGCCTTTCACCGCGGAACGCTTCAGGTTATCCCTCGAATACCTGGCGGAACACGCGGATCTTCATCCGGCCGATGCGTCCATCGACCCCAAGGTGGTGGTGGTGCACTGGACCGCCACTCCTTCGTTGGATGCATCCTGGAATACCTTTGAATCCGCCACTCTGGCTGGACGATCGGAACTCCAAACCGCCAGCGCACTCAATGTCTCCGCGCATTTCTTGGTGGATCGCGACGGCACCATCTACCGTTTGATGCCCGACAACCGCATGGCGCGCCACTGCATCGGGCTCAACCACATCGCCATTGGCATTGAAAATGTTGGTGGAGGTGACGCTTTCCCGTTGACCGACGCTCAGCTGTCCGCCAATGCCGCACTGGTACGCTACCTCGCCGAAAACCATGAAATCACGCACGTGATCGGCCACTCCGAATACCGTTCGTTCGAAGGGCATCCGTATTTTCGGGAGACCGACCCGAAATACCGGACCACCAAACCCGATCCGGGCCCCGAATTTATGACTAAGCTTCGCGCGCAATTGACCGATCTGCATCTGCAGGGGCCGCCAACCCCCTGCTGTTCACCGTAGAGCCATCTGGGGTACACTGGGCATGGGAGGAACCATGAGGCATCGTCGCGGCATCGGACGAACGGAATGGATGATTGGCGGCGGCGTGGTCGGCGTCCTTCTTCTGCTCGCGATCCCCTTTGCCCTGAGTTCTTCGGGCTCCAGCCGGGACGAAGTTCCCAAAATTGTCGAAGAGCTTCGGAAATTCGAGAATGTTCACCACGGCGCTTTCGATGAGTACGTCAGTGTGGAGTCCACTCCCCGACTTCCGCACGATCTCAATGGAGAGGCGGTGCCCTGGGTCAACACGGCCGGCCTCGACAAGATCGGCTTTTCGCTTGAGCAACATCTCGGTTTGACCGAGGTTTATGGCTCTTACAAGATCGTCGCGACGGACAAAGGCTTTACGGTGACCGGCAGCTCAGATCTCGACGGAGATGGCATTCGAGCTACCTTTGTCGCCACCGAGACGGAATCCGTACGCCAGACGACACCGGATGACGTGTACTAACGTCCGCACGGGTTATCTTGCGCCCGCCGGGGGCCCTGCCATGAAGATCGCGATCGGCCTAGGATGTAGCCTCGGCGATCGGCGTTCTACGCTGGAAAATGCGGTATCCATGTTAAACGCTCATCCTCAATTGAGGTTTGTACGCGGTTCTCGTTGGTACAGAAGTCCGCCGATGCGGGGCGGTGCGGCCACGAATGCGTTCCTCAACGGCGTTGCGCTGTTCGAAAGCGATCTATCGCTTCCGGACTTGCTAGAAGTAACCCAAGGCCTCGAGCGCCGGGCTGGCCGCCGACGCGCCAAACACTGGGGAGATCGCCCACTCGATATCGACCTCCTTTTGTCGGACCTGCCGCCGAGCTCCGCACCCACGGTGCCGCATCCCGCGATCGCGCTTCGACCCTTTGTTCTGTGGCCCTTGCTCGAAGTGTGGCCCGATGCTCAAGACCCGCACTCCGGTCGCTTGTACCGCGACGTTCCTCGACCACCAGGCCCCGGTGCTTGGCCGGTCGGCATCCTTTCCCGTTCACTGAGGTTAACATGAAAATCTTCGTCGATACTGCCAATCTTAACGAAATCCGTGAAGTTCACTCTTGGGGGGTTCTCGCTGGCGTCACCACCAATCCCTCGCTGATCGCGCGCGAAGGACGGGACTTTATCGCGACGATCCACGAGATCTGCGAGCTGGTCCAAGGCCCCGTTTCCGCGGAAGTGATCGCACAGGACGTGGCGGGAATGGTCAAGGAAGGGAAGTTGCTCGCCCAATTGAGCGAGCATGTCGTCGTCAAGGTCCCCCTCACCCCGAATGGGATCGCGGCCACGCGTCAGCTGTCCGACGCCGGCATCAAGACCAATGTCACCCTCTGTTTTCAGCCCGCGCAAGCGTTGATGGCCGCCCTCGCCGGCGCGACCTACATCTCCCCTTTTGTGGGCCGCCTCGACGACATCAGCGTGGACGGGCGGGAGCTGATCGAGCAGATCGTAGCGATCTACGCACAAGATCCGGATCTAGACACCCAGGTGTTGGCGGCTTCGATCCGACACCCGATCCACTTCATTCAGGCGGCGCTCGCCGGCGCACATGTCGCCACCGTTCCCTTCAAAGTGCTACAGCAACTGTTCCTGCACCCGCTCACCGACAAGGGAAATGAGGCGTTCCTCAAGGATTGGCAGAAGGTGCCCGATCCGGACATCTGTGGGGCGGTCGAGCGGTTTTTGGCGACCCGGCGCTAATCAACAGGTCGAATGCACCAAAGCGGCGA
>SYKL01000163.1 GCA_005797785.1 Pseudomonadota bacterium
GAAACGCTGTTCCAAGGGACTTGCTCCACCTGCCATCAGGCGAATGGTGAGGGCATTCCAGGGGTATTTCCTCCATTGGCCAAGTCCGACTTCTTGATGGCGGACGCGCAACGCAGTGTGGAGGTGGTGCTGAACGGAAAATCGGGGCCCATCGTGGTCAATGGCAAGGAGTACAACTCGGTGATGCCGCCGATGAGCCAGCTGAACGACGACGAAATCGCGTACATTCTGACCTACGTCCGAAACAGTTGGGGGAACAAGGGCGAGGCCATCACCTCCGAAACCGTCACCGCGGCCCGCAAGGGCACGGCCCGACCTGCCGGAGCGGCGCACTGATGTGGATTTTGGGGCTGATTTCGGTGGGGTGGGCGCTGCCCACCCCGTTGGTGGAGATCCCCGGCGGCAGCTATCGACCGCTGTATCCGGTGGATCCGAAACAACCGATCACCGAGGTGGCCCCGTTCCAACTGGAGGCGCATCCGGTGACCATCGGCCAATACCGGGCGTTTGTCGCACAGCATCCCGAGTGGGCGCCAGGTGCGCCTTCGGCGGTGGTCGCCGATGCGGGCTACCTTCAAAGCTGGCGATTGGGGAAGGCTTTTCCTGACGACCGACCGGTCACGGAAGTGAGCTGGTTTGCGGCGCGGGCCTACTGCAAGTCGGTCGGCCGCACGCTTCCTACCGAGGATCAATGGGAGCTTGTGGCGCGAGCGTCGACGGACCACAAAGACGCGAGCACCGATCCGGTGTGGCTGGCGGAGGTGTTGGCCTGGTATGGGGAACCCTCAGGAACCACCTTACCACCGGTCAAATCACGCCCAGCGAACGCTTGGGGCGTGTATGACATGTACGGGCTGGTCTGGGAGTGGGTCGAGGACTTCAACAACACGCTGGTGGCGAGCGACGCTCGCGAATCCGGGGACGCAGACGAGAGCCGGTTTTGTGGCGTGGGCGCCATCTCGGCTCAGGATGTGCAGGATTATGCGAGTTTTATGCGTATCGCGTGGCGCAGTTCGCTGGACGGGAAAACGACGACGAAAAACCTTGGCTTTCGCTGTTCTGTCAGCGAGGGGGCCCGATGAGAACATTGCTTTGGTGGCTGTTTTTGGGTTGTGGTGCTCCAGTGTCCGACTTGGCGGAGCCGCTTCCTTCGCTGGAAACGGAACTTCCAGGCGATTCGCTGTATCAACTCCCCGTGGTCGGAGTGTCGCAAACCGGCTCAGAAACGCGATGGGATGCGCAAAGGGGCCATCCGGTCGTGGTATCCATGTTTTATGCATCCTGCCCGGCCGCGTGCCCGATGCTGATCGCCGACTTGCAGTCGTTCGAAAATTCGCTTTCGACAGAAGAAAAGCAAGATCTCCGGGTGGTGCTGGTGAGCCTCGATCCTGAGCGCGATACGCCGGAGGCCTTGGCAAAGATCGCGGCCGAGCACGGTTTGGACGACCGATGGACCCTCCTACGGGTGCCTGAGGACAATGTTCGCGAGGTCGCTGCGAGCCTCGGCATTCGGTATCGACCGGCCGGTGACGGGGAAATGAACCATTCTTCCGTGCTTACGCTCCTGGATCGGGACGGCCGGCCGGTCAGCCGTCTGGAGGGCTTGGGCAAAGATGCAGCTTCGATGAGGGAAGCGTTGAAACAACAACGGACGGGAGGTAGACCATGATGGCCCTTTGGATGCATTTGTGGCTGGGTTTGGGGCAGGCGGCGGAACCGGTGGTCGCGCGGCCAGTGCCGCTGGTGGGGGTCACCGGAGCGCTGGCGTTGCCGATGACCCGGGACAAACCGGTGGGATTTTCGTACGGGGTTCAGACGATTGTGCCGTACAAACGTGCACGGTTTTCGGCGGAAGTGTTCTGTGCAACGCCAACCACGGCGTTTAACCCTGCGATCGGCGGGGACTTGGGGGCCGGACTCGTGAACGGCGCCGGCGTGGGTGGCGCCGTGGCCGTGTATGCGAAAAGTACGCTACCAACCGATGAAGCGGACGCGGTGCTTCAGGTCGGTCCAGGGGTGATGATGACCTGGAAGGTCGCTCCGACCGTCATTTTTACTACTCCGCTGGTCGTGTGGATTGATCCGAAGACCGGGGCGGTCGCGCCCTCGCTGTCGTTGAAGGCCGTTTTGGGAATTCCTTACGCCAAATAGGGCCGTTGCGTGAAATCACGCGGGATTGTGGGATTTCACGCACCTCCCGGCAAAGTGGACGATACAAAGCTTGCTTTCCTAGGCGAAAGGTTGGCAGGCGAATTGCTCTCTGGGGCGCGGGAGGGGGGATGGACGCGGCACAAGAGGATCGGATTTTGGCCTGGAACCGCGCGGTGCCGCGGTACACCAGCTACCCCACCGTCCCGGTGTGGCGTTCGGAGCCATTTTTGTGGAACGAGCCGTTGGACCACCTCGGGCCGCGAGCGAGCGTGTACGTCCATATTCCGTTTTGTAAGGAACAATGCGCATTTTGTGGCTGTACGATGGTGGTGGCCGGACGACAGTCAGCCGGAGATCGGTACCTGGATTCGCTGGAAAAGCAGATTCGAGCTCTCGGAGGGACGCGTGAGGTGGAGCGGATTCACCTCGGCGGAGGCACACCCACCTGGCTGTCGAGCGAGCAGATCACGCGATTGTTTTCGATGTTGGACGAGCGCTTCACGCGTGCACCGGGCGCCGAAGTGTCGGTGGAGATCGATCCCGACGTGACCACCGATGAGCAGCTGCAAGTCCTGGCTTCCCACGGCGTCAACCGGCTGTCGATCGGCGTACAAAGCATCGATCCGGACGTGCTTGGGGCGATCCGGCGGCCGCAAGATCCCGCCCGAATCGCAGCGATCCTGGTTCGAGCTCGGGAACTGGGGATGTCGAGCATCAACCTCGACTTGGTGATCGGCCTACCGAAACAAACCTTGGACAATTTAGCTCAAACCTTGGCGTGGGCCGCGGAGTTGCGCCCGGAGCGGCTGGCCATCTATGCCTACGCTCACGTCCCTTGGTTGAAGCGCCATCAACGGCAGATCGACGAAGCCACGTTGCCCAGCGCACGGGACCGACTCAGAATGTCGGTCTGGGGCAGGGAATATCTCCAGGTCGAGGGCTATCAAGCCGTCGGAATGGACCACTACGCTCTTCCTGAGGATCCGCTGGCCCTGGCTGCGCGTGAGCGGACGTTACACCGGAATTTTATGGGGTACACCACTCGCGCGGACCTGGACATCCTCGGGTTGGGGATGAGCGCGATCAGCGAAATGCAGGGGTTGTATGTTCAGCAACCCTCCCACCTGTTTGAGTGGTACCAAGCGGTGGAGGGGAAGCGGCCACCGTTCGAACGGGGCTGGCGGCTGTCGCTCGAAGATCAAATTCGCAAGCTGGCGATTTCGGAGTTGATGTGCAATTTCGAACTTCAGGTTGAGACCTTGGTTTCCGCATTTGGGGAACCGGCGCGGGAGATCTTTCAAAGAGCCTTGGAAGCGCTGCTTCCCTATGCGGAGGCGGACTTGGTGACGATGTCTCCCTCCGAGATCTGGGTGACAGAGCAGGGGAAATGGGTCCTTCGTCCGATTGTTTCGGTGTTTGATGCCTATTTGAATGCCCAGGCCGGGGCGTTTAGCAAGGCGGTTTAGGCCACCGCAACGCCGTCGGCCTGGGGTATATAGTAAATATACTTTACTATATGGACCGGCGCCGACGCAGCGCCAACATCCCGAGGAGTCCGAGACCCGCAGGAACACCGGGAACGGTGGAGCAACCACCGTCCGCCCCGGCTGCGCCATCGGCGCCATCCTCGCCGTTCGCACCTGGGGCGCCGTCTTCTCCGTCGAGCCCGTCCTGTCCATCGAGCCCGTCCTCTCCATCCTGCCCGTCGAGCCCGTCCTCTCCGTTGCAAACGTAGAAGGTTTCGTCGATCTCACCGGACTCCAGGATCGCATTTCCAGGGGTTCCGGACGGATCGCCGTCGTCGATCCCCACGTCGATGCGGACCCCGCCTTCGGCGCAGTTGGCGCCGGGAGGCTCCTCGCTCAGGTCGATCAGGGAGTCTCCAACGATGTCTTCGAGGCAGGTCACCTCGATCTCCACGCCTCCGTCGATGTCGCCGTCCTCGTCGTAGTCGATGCCCAGGGTGGTCTCGATTCCGCCCATCGGGCATTCCAAGGTGATCACATCCTGGTAGGTGGCGATCACGTTGTGCACGATTTCCAGTGCGCCGATGTCGCAGGCGAGCCCTTCGAAGCGGGCGAGTCCGCGCTGATCTTCGTCGACGACCATTCCTTCGTTGTCAATGCAGGTACCTTGGTCGATCGCCGGACTTTCCTCGGTCACCGTGTATACCCGCGTCGCGCCTCCGAGGTTGGCCAGCGCGAAAAGCTGCGGATCCGCAATAATATCGGTGGGCTGACCGAAGTTGTAGTCAGAGTCGGTGAGGTTGTACCCCAGGCTTTCGATGCTCACGGGGCCAGAAAACGGGACGCTGTTGCTCGAAAAAAGAGAGTTTCGAATTGCAGCATCGCCATCCCCTGAGATCACGATCGCGTTGTTGACAAAGGTGGAGTGGGTGATGGCGAGGTCGGTCTGTGATCCGGTGCTGATCGCGTAGGGGGATTGATCATGGAAAGTGGAGTTGACGATTCGGAAGTCAAGGCTTGTTGCCTCCAGTCGACTTCCAAAAAACTCTGAGGATTCGATGAGTGCGGTGGTCGCCTGGATTTCCACCACATTCTCAAAGACGCACTGGGCGATGTGTAGGCTTCCACCATCGTTGTTTTCGCTGTATCCGCCGGCAAAGTGGATCCCTTCGAACTTCAACTGCAGGCCGCCCACCGAACGAAACACGTACCCATTGAAGGAAATCTTGGTTTCACCGGGTGTTCCTACGACGATCAGATCTTCTTCGATGACCGGCAAACTGCTGGTTCGAGCATAGAGCCCCGGTTGGATCACCAGGGTGTCGGCACCGTTTCCGGCGGTGCATGCGTCGACCGATCCGTCGAGATTAACGGCGTTGACCGCCTCATCCAGGGAGCAGTTCCCATTGGAGATCACCCCTTGTTCGGTGGTGTTCACGGTGACCGTGGCGGCGAATGCGCAAGGTGCAACGCCGATCGCAATCCCACACAGACCGCCTCGAAGCAACGAATTCATGCTTTCCTCCCTGGGGGTGGTTTGTACCACACGGGGAGGCTTTGGGCGCGCCGGCTACGCCGTCGTCCCCCTTCGGGCTTGCCTTTCGGCTCGGTCGCTTTGCGACCCTCGGTGCGGCCCTCCGGTCGACTCGCGCGGGCCACGACATTCTTGTCGCGGTGCTCCGCTCGCGTACGAGTCAATGACGGGGCAGGGGAGGTTTTGGAGCTGGCATAGAAACTGCTTAGCGAGCGGCGGGAGGCACGATGCGCTTTTGGTGGATGATCTTGTGGATGGGCTGCGCTGGACCGGACGATTCGGGGCAGGATACCGATGGTGTCTCCGAGGCTTGCGCGCTCGCGGAGCAGAATTCTGAGTGTCCGGAGTGCGATGACGGGCCGGTCACCTGCAGCTACGGCGAATTCTCAGAGACGGAAAACTCCTGCGGCGATTGCCAAGCGCGATCGGCGCTTTACCAGGCGTTGTGCGATGCTGGAGTGGAAGACTCCTCCGCGCAGATTGAGGCCGACACCGAATGCGAGAGCGCTCAGGTCCCCGCGTGCGCGCTCGTGGAGACGCTTCAGGAGGATTGCACGGACGCGATCGACGCCGACATCGACTACACCTGCACCTACGGCGAATATTCCCATTTGGACGAGGGATCCATGGGAGAATGTTGGGCGGAAATCGAGTTGGTTCAGGTCCTTTGTGACGCCGGTGTGCCTGATTCGGCGGAGGCGATCTTGGCCGAATTGGAGTGCGTCGAAGATCCGAACGCCGCTTGCGAGCTTGCGGAACAGTACGCGAATTGCTTGGAATGCGACGATGGCTTGGTGACGTGTACCTTTGAGGAGTTTTCGGCATCGGAAAACTCTTGCGGTGATTGCCAAGCTCTGGGGGCGCTTTACCAGGACATGTGCGACGAAGGCGTATCGGCAACGATGCAGGTCATTCTGGACGGCACTGAGTGCACCGATCCGGTGATCGTCGAAGAGTAACTATCGTTTTGGGGCTGGTTCTAGCGGGAGGCCGCGGTTCGTCCACCAAACCAGGTCTGCGCGACAAACACCAAGAACCAGATCCCCAAGCCGCCGTCGAAGCCGACCGCCGGCAGCACCAACGGGCTGCCGATACCGATCCACGCCATGTAGGCCCAGATCGCGGCGGCGGTGACCTTTCCGAGCCCACCGATCAACAACATGGCCGTTTGCCGGGCTGGATCGCGCGAGGCGACGCCGTAGCCGAGGCCGATGACCGCGACGAACGCCCACAACATGATGTAGTGCCAGCGGCTTTGTTCGTCCATTTGGACGGGGTCGACCAACATTGGATACTGCTTGAACAACGCCAACAGTGCGAAGGTGATGCCACCGCCCACATTGGCGACGGTGGTGGCCATCAGCGCGTATTGAATGGGTTTCATGGATGCTCCGCGCGGACGATACCACGGGCGATGGCGACGAACGAAAAGGGTGGCGGATCCGCTGCTGGTACCGTATAAGGTGCCCGCTCGACCCTCTGGTCGACGACTGTGAGACGTTATGCCCGGCTATGCCAATCCTTCGATGCGCGCCTCCCCACGCACTTCTGCACCTGAGGCGAGCGCGATGTCGGCGGGAGCGGGCAATCAAGCGGCACTGGCTGCGCTTTACGACGACGTTCAGCCGGAAGTGGCTTCGGACCTGTTGTACAGCGATGATACGGCGCCGGACCTGATGTACAAAGACGTGGAAGCGTCGGTTCCGGAAGCAGCTTCCGCCCTTTACGATGACGCGGCGTCGGATCGGTATGCTCAGGCTTCGAGCTTTGAGCCGCATGTGTACGATCACGTCGCGGAAGGCAAATCGGACCTGCTGTACAACGACCGCTACGCCCAGGCTTCGAGCTTCGAGCCGCATGTGTACGATCAAGTTGCAGAGGGCAAATCGGACTTGTTGTACAACGACCGGGAAGCCGCCGCGGATCGTTACGCGATGGCGTCGAGCTTCGAGCCCCAGGGGGACGCGCACCTCTACGACACGGTTGCGGAGTCAAATGGCTACGACGGTGCGGCGGAGGTGGCTCCAGCGGGCCCAGCGCCCTTTGATCCAACCGCGGTGGTCCCCGCGATTCCTCGTGGTGCTGCAAGCCCGGTGGCCCACTTGGGCGCCCACTATGCCGGGGAACACGAACGCGCCGATTTCCGCGGCGGCGGTTTCACCCGCAGTGCGGCGGACGGCGGGAAACGGTCGTTGGTCACCACCCAACGCACAAGCGAGGCCTCCCGCGAAGCGATGACGCTCGGCGCCGAGAATGGGCAGTTGGTTCGCGGCGGGGCGGCGTTGGATACCACCGGCGCCAAGCCTGGTTTGCGGGGATCTGCCCCGGACCGCATGATTTATGCGCTCGGCACCGACGGCCGAATGATGGCGGAAGACGCTGCCGCTCGCTCCAAGGCTGGCCACCACGACTACCAGCGCTGGAAAGTCCTCCGCGAAATGCAGCGCGGCAAGGGCCTTTCCAATGACGAGATCGATGTGCAGCGCCCGGATTTGGCCAATGCGCCCGGTGCGAGCTTCTTCCACCACTCCAGCTTCAACGACGGCGCCGATGTGCGTGCGGCCGGCGACATGACCGTCAAAGACGGGCAACTGAAAGCGATTTCCAACGAGAGCGGACACTATCAGCCTGGCGCAGAGCACCTCACCGCGGCGATGGAACACCTCGACGGCATGGGTGTGGAGGTGGGCACGTCACAAGTCGATTTCAACGCCGGCCCTGCCGGCACACACACCGGCTTGCACGGTGGTGAATTCATGCGGTCGGGGGGCAATCTTCCTCTGATGGGTGCGCGTTCGGCGATGCGAGAGCAGCTGCTCGCGACGGTCCCGCGGAAGGGGTAGCGGCGCCGCCAATGTAACGCGGTGGGTGCGTACTACACACTGCAACAAACGGCGGGCTGGTTGGTGGCTATATGGCTCTCCAAAGGAGAGTTTATGTGGAACGAATATGGGTTGTCTGCCTCGCATCACCGCTCCAACGCTTTGGGCTGGACGTTGGGCAATTTGAGCTTTGCAACGCTATTTATCGCGGCGTGTACGGATTTAGGGGCTCGGACCGAATACCTCACCGGGCCGGAGGCGTTCACGTGGGAGAGCGACACCCGGTTTAAAGTGGCGGCCGAGCCTGACATGTGGGGACAGGTTGCCATCTACGACAACGAAATCAGCCTGTTCGTAAAAGGATTTCCACCAGGGACGGTGATCCGCGCGGGTGCGGCGGAGGCCACGGTGGACGATGAGGGCGACGCGATGGTGAAGTCTCCGAGCACTGGGCTGTTCGGGGCGGCCCCGGTACCCCAAGAGCGCGACGGAACGGTTTCTCAAGGCGGCGTAGGTTTCGAGGTGCAGGTCGCCGGCCAGCCGGCCGTCGTGGTGCCGATCCCAGAATTGAAGGTTCAGCCTACGAGACTTCTGGAGCAGGTTTCGCTCGGACCGGTGGTATTCCTTGGCGAGGATTCGGCGTCCGGAGCCGTCGACAACGCGCTGCTGTTGGGGCCGGTGGACCATGTGTTGGTCGGTACCGCGGCGGCTTTGAGGGATCTCGATGCGGTCGCGGTGCCGGTTCGGACCGGCGATACCGCGCGCACCTGCACCGGGTACACCGCCGATGGCCAGGCGGCGCCCGACATTCAGCTCCTCCTGAAAAGCACGGACGTAACGCTCTATGAACGCCGGACCGGGAAAGTCCTGGCGTCGCAGAGCTTTCCGCCGAACGACGAATGTCCTTCGTTTGTCACCAGCCGGGCCGGCGAAAAAACCGTTCGAGAAAGCGTATTTCCAGAGAAGGAGATCGAGGCCTGGCTGCGAACCGTGGTCCCGGCTCCGGCGCACTGAACGGCTATTCTTCCGATCGTAGCGCTGCGAACGGCCGAAAGTGGAGATCTTCGGGTTCCTGCTCCAAGTACGCTTGGGGCGCCCGAATCCGTCCAAACGCAGCTTGCAACCGCTCCCATAGGGCCTGTTGCGGCTCTCGGGGGGCGCGGCCGACTTTTTTCCAGGCGGTCATCCACTTGTGGATGAGTTCGTCCGGATCTCCGGTCGCTTCTCCGTTGGCGAAGGCTTCCGCTTCCCCAACGATCGCCTCCAATCGTCCGAGTGCGATGCCGGCTTCTGCCTGCCGAGCTTCCGCTCGTCGCGCAAAGACCGCATCCGCCGCGGTACGGAATTGATTCCAGGCGAGGTCGACCTCGGTCCGGCGCCCGGGCACGCGAACGGTCTTCCACTCCGCCTGCAGCGATTTCATCCGCTCGGCCGCCTCTTCTGCGTCGCGGGCGGCGAGCAACCCCTGGGCGCGTTTGACCAAGTTTTCCAAGCGAGCCAACGCTTCTTGGCGTTCACGGTCGCGGTTCGCACGAGACTGGTCCTCGCGTTGGCGAACACTGCCTTCAATGGCGGAGAATTCCGCGATCACGGCATCCGCGTCCGCGGGATCGACCGGGCCGGTGGCGCGCAACTTCGCGCGAATGTCGCCCAGCAACTGCCCCAACCCGCGGACTTCTTCCCGTTCGGCCAGCGCTTTCGCTTCGTCGATCAGCGCCTGTTTGGCGCGGAGGTTTTGCTGGTGAATTTCGGTGAGGGCGGCGCGGGCGGCCTGCATCCTCGCTTCGAACTGCTCCAAACGGGCGTCCCTCGCTGCACAAAGCTCATCCAGCTTGTCCTCCGGGAGTCCGCCCAGGCGGGTCCACCGTTCGATGAACTCCTGGCGGGCCGTTTGGAGGTCGCGAAAAGAGGCCTGGGGAACGGCCAAAAGTGCATCGGAGCGCGACAGGAGTGCTTGAAACTCCGGCAACTTCGCCCGGCGACGTTCGGCGGTGGCGGCTGCTTTTCGAGCCAGGTCCGCGGGGCTGGGGGGGATAGGCGGCGGGGGGCCTTCCACCTCGGGCGCACGACGGGCGACCACCGCGGGTTTTGGCGCTCGAAGCATCTCCCCGTACCGGCGCTCCGCTTCCGCTACGGTCAGTACTTCCATCGTGGGCTTTGCCGCGGGTGCCGCCGGTACCATCCCCGCCTTTCGGCGCTTCTTCGAACCGGTCTTCTTCGCGGCCTTCTTCTCCGCGCGAACCGCCTCCATACCGCCTTCGGTGCGCTGCAGCTTTTCGGCGCGCTTCTTCTCCGCACGCAGTTTTTCTACAGCCGCGGGCGAAGACGGGATGTGTGCCACCGGCGGTGAACGTCGAAACATCGCCAGGAGTTTGTCGAACCAGCCCATTTCGCACCCTCAGCCGCCCATCGGTTCGGCCACATAGCCTGAATCAGGGCTGGGCGCCTCGGGCTTCGCCCGACCGGGCTGTGCGGGGGTTCCGTCGCTCCGAGCTTCGCTCTCCGCGACCGCTGCGCGCCCCTTCCATCCCTGGCGCGGCATTCGCAAAGTGGTACATCAAAAAGGTTCGGTTTCTTCCACTTTTGATGTACCACCATTTTGAATGTGCCGCCTAAGGAGGGCTCACCAAAGTCACACCTTCCTCCCAAGGCTCTGGAGCGTAGCCATCGGAGAACAGGTGCCAGCCCGCCCCATCGAACAGGGTCGCGTAGTAGATGGAAGAGAAGTTCAGCGGCTCCAGATAAATGGCGAACACCGCAGGGGCTGAGCTAGAACTGCTGGCGAAAGGGCCGGCGTCACCCTCGCCCCAGGCCTCATCCGGGTTGGCGTCGTCCCAGGCGATCACCGAGTATAGCGCGTAGTTTACCCCGGAGTCCGACCCCAGATGGTCGGACGGAGGTGTCGGGAAGTCGACAGAGAAGGAGGCGCCGGGCTCCGAGGCGTCGATCGGCACCGAAGACAGGGTGCGATTCTCCGCTTCGTTGCCGCCTTGGGTGAGGTACACCCCCACTCGCGTCTGCCCTTCGGACGCCTCCACCACCACGCCGGTCAGCTCGCCCGGATCGTTGAGCAAAAGGTTGGCGTCCAGGTCCAGGGTGTCGCCGTCAGACAGTTGTTGCCCTTCCACGGCGCTTTCCAGGATATTGAAATTGATGTGGTTCCAGCCCAGATGAACGTCGTACCCTTCGAGATCGGGCGGAACTGCGCCGCGGATGTGAGCGAGGAAGGCGTATTTCCCATGAACCAGGGCCTCGCCTTCGTCGTAGGCGCCGTCGCCGTCGCCGTCGACAAAGCCTCCGATGAAGTAGAAGGCGACTTCTGGAGTGGGGCCATCGATGTCGGTGTCACCATCGGTGTCGGCGTCCGTGTCGGGGTCGCCTTGTTCGTCGCTTTGGTAGGCCTCGTCCGGTGGCGTGCCGAGACACCAGCTGAAGTTCACACTGGTGTCAGGCGCCAAGCCGCCGACGGTGGCCGACTCCCAGGGCACGGAGAAGTTGAAATCTTCGGTCGTAAACGGGAAGATCGCCATCGTGATTTCGCCGTTGGGAACGACGCGATACTCGGTGGCCGTCAAAATACCGTTGAGCTCGAACTCCTCGCAGCTGGGTGCGGTATCGTCCGTGTCCGTGATGTCCGTGTCCGTGTCCGCGGGAACGTCCGTGTCGGAGGTGTCCGCCGGGCCTGTGTCTTCCGGATCTTTGGCGGTACACGCGGTGAGTACGAGGGCAAGACCATACAAAGCTCGCATGAAACGCTCCGAGGTGGATGCATCGACTCTACCACGCGCGATGTGCACCGGGTCCACTCGCTTAGGAATCCCCCGCATCCCGCGGCCATTCTTCGCTCGGACTGCCTACACCCGTGATCGGCGTGGAAGCGAGGTGGTACATCAAATGTATAGAAAATCATCCATTTCGATGTACCAGTTGGAGACGTCGTCAGGTGGGGTCGGTTATTCGGGAGGTAGCCGTCGGGGTGATGCGATGCTGCGTGGGTTCTACCTTCTTTGTGCCGTTCTGGGTGCCGTTATCCCGTGGTGGTTCAACTACCACGCATTGGTGGAGCTTGGCACTGGATATACTCCGAAGGCGTTCTTCCTGATCGGTTTTCAGGGTTCGCCATTGTTGGGTTCGGTTGCGGCGGATTTCTGGGTGGGTTCGATCGCTACCCTGGTGTGGATGGTGGTGGAAGCGCGCCGACTGGGGATGCGGCATTGGTGGGTGTGGATTCCCTTGACGTTCGGTGTCGCTTGGGCGTGTGCGCTCCCCTTGTTCCTGTTCTTTCGCGAGGGGTGGCTGGCGGAGCGGACCGCCAAGCCGCACTAGTGCGACTCGGGTGCGCCGCCCATGGGGGAAATAGGGACCTCGATCAGGGAAGCCGCCACGGGAACCTCCACTTGGGTCTCCGCAGGGATGCAATCGAACTCCAATCGGCCTTCGACATCCGGTGGTACGCCTGCGAACGTCCACGTCATGGTCCTTGCGGCGGCCCCCTCGCGCCAGGTCCCCGACATCGAAGTGGACGGATACAAGGTGGTTTCTCCGACAACCAGGCGTACCCGGGCGGTGGGCGCTGCGGCACCGTCGGTTGGGCCGGAGTGGGACCATTGGACGACCACCTGGTTCGACGGGGTTGTGACTTCGAGTGGCTTATTGCAGGCGGAGATACTGCCGGTAACCGCGGCGAAGCTCTGCACGTCATAGGCGGGGACAACGCTCAACGAAAGCGAACCGCCGATCCGCTTCTCCTTGGCTTCAGCGAACCCAGTCCAGTCTGACGCATCGCAATAGACCTTCAGTTCGCCTGTTGAACCTTGGGAGGCGCTCGTACAGGATGCAGAGGCGGTGTCGCCATCGGCGCGGGTCCACTCCATGGTCAACTTCGGGTGTGCCTGGGTCACAACCCCTGGTCCTGTGGGTCGAATCACTAGGCGAAGGCGAGAGCCCACCAAGGTGATGGACGGATCGACTTGGGCTTCCCAGATTGGGCTCTCCGCCCGCGCGCTCGAAAGGAACAAGAACAACAAGCGCACCTCCTGCGAAACCGGGCCATACTCCGTCCTAAAGGCTATTCGATCGCTGGATACCGCATCGAACGTGTGAATTCGACGAAAGGGGCGGCCGCTTCATTGGATGCGGCGACCGCGGGATGCGTGCACAACCGGCTAAAATACGCTTGTATCGCCGGTGACAAGGGGTATTCCTCGGTAATGCAGTAGTGCGCGGCGATGGTGGCGCCGACGTCGGCGAGGGTGATCACCTCACCGCACATAAAGTCCCGACCATCGGACAATTCCTGCTCCCAGACGCCCCAGGCCCGGTCGAGGGTAGCGAAAGACGTCTTCTTTGTTTCTTCCTGCTTGTTCCAGAAGAATTTTCCGATCGCATCCAAGAGGTAAAGATCGCCGAGGCGGTCGAAGTGCCGACAGCGACGCTCGTGTTCGAGCGGCAACAACACCCGAGGTCCGCGCTCTTCCAGGTATTCGATGATCGAGGTGGATTCGTATATCGGGCCGGCGTCCGTTTCGAGAACTGGCATTTTTCCGAAGGGATTCAGTGAGAGGAAGCCCTCGGATTTGAGTTCGCCGGCGAAGGCGTCGACGGCGACCTTCTCGATGGTGTCGCCCCGTAAATCCATCGCCAACGCGACTTTGCGTGAGTACGAAGACAGCGGATGATAACGGAGCAACATGGAACCTCCTTCGCCGACCTAACCCGTCGCCGGGCGGGAGCGAGCAGGGGGTGGAGTGACAACCTGTCGCTCGCACCCTTCGCATGAGCGTTCGGGTGACACCCTGACAGGGCGTTGCGTCATAGTGGGCGTTTGAGTGATTTTTAACTCTGGCATGGTTTGTGCTCGTGTCGGGGTGAATCCCTGAGGTGTCCGATGTTTCGTTCGTCGTTCCTTGTGTTTTCGTTCCTGGGGTTCGCCACCCCCAGCCTGGCGGCCGATCTCGATCTGACGGTCGCCGCCGACGGCATCGGGCCGGTGTCGGTGACCCTCCGGGATGTAGCGCCCGGCAAGCTTCCCAGCGTGGATGTGGAGGCTCCGGACGGCCGTTCGCTGCGGGTGGATCTGGAACTCGCGGAATCAGCGATCGAGGGCGAGCGTGCGTACGATCTGATGTTCACCCTGACCAAAAGCCGCCTCAAGGGGAAAGGGCGAAGGAAGGTCCAGACCGATTTGTCGAGGCCAACGGTGCGCTTTAAGCCCGACCATGATGCTCATTTTACGATTGGCTTTCGACAGCCGATGCCGGGGACGGTGCCTCCGGTGTTGGAACGAGTGAACTTCTTGGATGTGAAAGCAAGGATTCATTCGGGATCTGCGGAGCTTTGAGTTTTATGGCGCCACCAGCGACGCCCGGTCATCCATGGCCACCCTCAGTTTCACGGCGCGGCCGGTGCTCCGCGGCGGGCTGGAGCACCGATAGCTGGCCTTCTTCCGAAGTAGTGAGGCCGCCGGGTTCGTCGGAGACCAGGCCGACGTGGCCCACCGCGTTGGAACGCCGGTTTTCGACCTCTTGGACCGCTTCCCGTAGGGCTTCCGACGTGGGTTCCGCTTTGGCCAGCGCTTGAAGCACCGTCAAGCAGGAAGGAAGCCCGATCTGGCCTAACACCCGTGCGAATGCCCATCGGGCCTGTTCCGGCAACGCCGTCTGAGCGAACTGCACCAGATCGGCCGGGTCGACGTGAGGTCCATTGGAGGCGGAGGATGTGTGGCCGGGGTTCACCTTCAGCCGAACCGCGGCGATCGCCCTTACGAAAGGGTCGACGTCGGTGAAGGCGTGTTGGTGCGTCGCGATGCGGTTGGCCCACCAGGTGGCGCGCATTCGAACGCCCGGAAGTGGATCGGTCGCGGCGATTTCAGCCAGTCGTTCCTCCCGATCGAAGAAGTGCATCTTTCTTACCAGGGCGTGCAGCTCGGTCTGGATCCGTTCGATTTCTGTCATGCGAGGGGCGGGGTAGAGCTTGAATTGCAGTGTTCCGTCCAATATCCCCAGTGAACCCCGCCCAAGCCAGACCTTCCACTCGGCGCGGACGGCTGCGGGCATACACGCGGTCAGCGCCGCTGGATCTCCCGTCCACTCTTGGCGGGTGTCCAGCTCCGGATCGCCCAAGTGATGTCTTGGGGCGTCACGGTCTCGGGCGGGCCGGTCGAAAACCGAACGCGAAGCATGGGGAGGACCCGACACGGTGACAGGGCAGCCCGGGATTTCGAAAACGATGGTGTTTCCTTTGATCCGGAGTTGGAAGTTGCCGCTCGGATCGGTGAGACACGGCTCGTTGGTCGTCACGCTCAACCCGCGTATGTAGCCCTTCTCTTCTAACAGTCGCTCCAGGTGGGACCTCGGCTCCGGCGCCGACTCCGGGGTTCCCCGCCCGAAAGCGGTCACGAGGGCGAGGGCGAGAAAACCTAAACAGACCGCGCAGGCAATGAGAACAGGATGCATTACAAAGCCACCCGCGCCTTTGACGCCGACGAAACCCGGCTCTCCTCCGTCAACACCCCGGTCAAATTCAACGGATCCCCCGCGGCCACGCTCAGATTCTCGCTCTCCGGACGTACTTTTCGCAACTGGCCCACCGCCGTCGGCAACGCATACTGCTCCCCGCTCACCCCTTCCACAAAGTACCCACCCAAAACCTCCCCCCGCAGCTCGCGAATCCGCAGTTCCCGCACCAACTCCCGCCACGGGATCGGTTGCTTTTCCCTGAGCAGCAGCTTCCGAAACAGCACCCCATACCTCAACAACAGCCGATCCAGCACAAACGCGAGCGTCGCCTCATCGGTGTGCGACGCCGGTTCAACGGTCGGCATCCGCCACCACCGCCCGCCCGCCCCAAGAGCCCCGGGGGAACGGCTCGCCGGCGGCTTCAACAGATGCCGCAGCGGGCTCACCCCGTCGCAGGTGGCCAACCCCCAACCGACCAACTCGCTGAGCCCGTCCTCCAGTTGTGAGGGCAGGAGGCGTGTTTCGGCTTGAATGTCGGTCGAAAAACTTGCACCGTTGTGTGCGAGGTACTCCAGCACCTTGGTGGCGTTGGACGAAGGGGGGTCCTCATTTGGAGTCCCAAGCGCCAACCACGGGCGAAGGTCCACCCTGGGCAGCAGGCTCATCGGCGTATTTCGTAAAGGGCCTTTACCATCTCCCCAGAGGCGGGCCCAGACCACCTCGCCGGAAAGCGCCAACGAATCCAGCCAATCCTTGCGGTAGCCTCGCACGCGCTCCGGAAGAATGTGCGCTTCCCACACCCAGGCGGGAGCCTCGACGCCGGAGAGCTGGGTCAACACCTCTTTGACGCCGAGGGGTCCTTCCAGGGAGTTTCCCGCTCCCAAATGCTGCCATTGGGCGAGGAACCTCAAGAAGGTGCCGACGCTCACCGCGCGAACCCCAGCCCGTCGCCGCTCGGTGGTCACCCGGTGGATCCGCGCCAACAACCGCCGGTTGCACCAGGCGTCCACCCCATTCAACCGGACGCGGATCGCCGTTCCTTCGGCTTCCAACTGCCCGATTTCGGGCTCCTCAACGACCACCGGCCCTAATGCTTCGAGGCGGCCCCGGAGGATTTCTACCGGATCGGTTGAGGCGGTTGCGGCCCGCCACCGGCCCGAAAGGCCCTCCGAACCTGGCTCGAAAACCACCCTTCCTGCCGACACCAACTCAGCCAACCATGGCCCCCAGTTTCCTACCTCGGATTCGGCCAGATACCCCATCCATCCCAAAGCTTCGTGCAACTCCTCCCGATCTCGGGGATCCGGCCACGCTTCCCGTTGCACGGCTGCTACCGCCTCCGGATCGAGATCCACCGACAGCACCCGCGCCGGCTGGCCGCGCGGCGCTTTTCGCGCGAATTGGGTGCGCCGTTTCTCCAGCGGGGCATCATCCAAAAAGGTGTATGGACGCGCCTGAAGGATGCCCTCCGCAAACGGACTCGCTTCCGATCGATCCGCCGAAAACGTGCGGATGCGCCCGGACTGGATCCCGCGCAACACGGTGATCAACCCGTGCACGTCCATCGCTTCGTTCAGGCAGTCGTGGATGGTCTGCGACACCAGAGGTTGATCGGTTGGAATGTCGAGATCGCCGGGCGGAAGGTTTTCGCCGCAAGCGACCACATCCGGGAACGCCGCGGCCAGCGCATCTTGAGCTTTGGCACGGACCAATTGCGGCGGTAGGCGCTTTCCGCCGTTGGACCGCGGCACCACCAACGAACGGCTCACATTCCAGCGCCACCGTGCTTCAAAAAACGGCGCATCCAGCAACGCCTGGATCAACAGATCTTCAGCGGTGTCCGGGTGCAAAAACGCGAAGATCTCTTCCGGCGGGAAGCTGTGTTGTTCGCCGAGCGAGATCACGATCGCTTCATCGTTGGCGGCCGCCTGCAGTTCAAATCCAAACCCGCGGCAGATCCGCTTTCGAAGCGCCAATCCCAGTGCGCGGTTGATGCGCACGCCCAGTGGCGCATGGAACACCAATTGCATGCCGCCGGTTTCGTCGAAAAATCGCTCGGCAACAAGTGTATCGGGCGTGGGCATCTGCCCAAGCGCTTCCCGGCCCTCCGTCAGCCACAGCGCCAATTGTTCGGCGGCTGCGGGGGATAATCCTGCGATCTCTTGTCCCCACTGCCGATCTTCCCCTTTGCTCCGGACCTCTCCGACCACGGAAACCAAAGCGTCGCTCCGGGCGGGGGATTCCCCCAACCAAAACGGAAGGCTGGGCGGTACCCCTCCGGCGTCGTGTACTCGGACTTTTCCGGATTCGACCTTGAATACCCGCCAAGATTGCGTCCCCAATTGGAAGACGTCGCCGACATTGGCCTCCACCGCCCAGTCTTCGTGCACGCTTCCGATCACCACCCCGTCGGGCTCCAAAAGTACCTGGTAATCGGCCACATCGGCGATCGCTCCGCCCGATGTCAATGCGACCAACCGCGCCCGCCGGGTCGCCCGAACCACCCCTTGATCCCGGTGCAACAACGCCAATCTTCCTGAATCGTGCAACGATAAGGCTGCATCGAGCTCCACCTCCGAGCAGTCGCGGTACGGCCAACTCCGCCGGTACATCTCCAAAAGCGCCGTCTGCTCCATCGGCCCCGGCACCACCGCCGCCACCAGCTGCTGCGCGAGAATGTCCACTGGACCCTTGGGGATCGTCAATTCGTCGAGCTCACCGCGACGGGCGGCCAACAGCAGCGCGGTCGCACCCACCAATTCATCCGGTGTCAACGGATAAATGCGCCCTTTTGGAAGCCTGCCGAGCCCGTGCCCCGATCGCCCGACCCTCTGTAGGAAAGTGGCGATCGTCGGCGGGAGACCGACCTGAATCACGAGATCGATCTCGCCGACGTCGATCCCGAGTTCGAGCGAGGCGGTGGCGACCAACACCCGCAACGCGCCCGCCTTCAGGCGTTGTTCCGCTTTCAAACGCCGTTCTTTCGATAGGCTGCCGTGGTGGCTCGCCACCAAATCGGTGCCGAGGTGCTCGCCAAGGCGGGCGGAGATCCGTTCCGCCAATTTTCGTGTGTTGGTAAACACGAGAGTCGTTCGCACTTTCTCAATGTCGGCGACCATTTTCCGGTAGATGTCTTCCCAGGTTTCGGTGCTGCACACCGCTTCCAATGGGCTGTCCGGCAACAACAGATCGAGGTCCAACGCGCGAAGATGCCCGGTGTCGACCACCGCTACCGGCCGATCGGGCCCGCCGAGAAATTGGGCCACCCTTTCGATCGGCCGTTGGGTGGCGGAAAGTCCGATCCGTTGAAACTCCCCCGTTAATGCCACCAACCGTTCGAGCGACAGCGCCAGATGTGCACCCCGTCGGTTGGGCGCGAGCGCGTGGATTTCGTCCATGATCACCGTGCGAACGTCCTTCAGAAGCTTCCTTCCGCCGTCCGAGGTCAGCAGCACATAGAGCGACTCCGGTGTGGTCACCAGAATGTGCGGCGGGACTTTTCCCATGTGGGAGCGTTCTTTTGCGGTGGTGTCCCCGGTCCGGACCGAGGCGCGGATCTCCGGCAGTGTGGGATCCAAAGCCCGAATCGCCGCGAGCGGCGCCGCGAGATTCTTCTGAATGTCGTTTCCAAGGGCTTTGAGCGGCGAGATATACAGGACTTGGGTTTTGTCCTCGAGCGCCTGCCCTTGCCGAAACAAACCGTCGATCGCACATAAAAACGCCGCGAACGTCTTGCCGGAGCCGGTGGGCGCCGCGATCAGCGTGTGCTCCCCCGCGGCGATCCGCGGCCAACCGAGCCGCTGCGGCGGGCTGGGCTCGCCCATGGCCGAGGAAAACCACTGTTGGACGGAGGGATGGAACATTCTGGAACCATAACGCAGCGCATCGGTACGACGCATCGTTCACAGAGTTAGTCAATATACTTGACTAAAATCGGGGTGACCCATCCGGCATGCTTCTGGTACCATTGGCTCATGAAACGCACTGCTTGGCTGTTCCTGAGTCTTCTATTCGCCCCCTCCGTTCGCGCTGGTGGCGCGGCTTTGGCCACGGGCCAGACCGTGCAAGCCCAGTGGCAGGACGGAAACGACTACCCCGGGGTGGTGCTCGGCCAGTCGACGGAGGACCTGTTTGAAGCGATTTGGGAAGGAGGCTCCGCACCTCTGTGGGTGAGGGGGGCACAGCTCCAAACCCCGGACGGTCAGCCGCTCGCCCCCAGCAAACGCGTCACCGGGGCACAGGTGCTCGCGGAGTGGCTGGGTACGGGAAGCTACTACCCTGCTCAACTCGGCAAAACCCGCAAGGCTACCCTGATTCAGGTTCAGTGGGACGACGGCTCGCCGCCCTCCTGGGTCGACGCGGCACACGTGAGGGCGGAGGTTCGCGAGGCGCCGGTGGAGACGCCCGAAGATTCGGCCACCGAAGCCCACCCCGCTCCACCGAGCCACACCGCCACCCTGGCCGACCACAAAGACATCCATGAATGGACGTTCACCGGGGAACAGGACCATTGGGTGTGGCTGCATGTCAGCGGATCTTCGCCCCACACGCTGGTGCTCGAATCCCCCACGGGCACGCTTTCTCGGGCCCAAGGGGCCGAAACGGAACTCACCGAACAGTTGGCGATGTCCGGCCCGTACATTGTTCGAATCGGCCCCGCCGAAAGGGGCGGTGAATATGTGCTTGAAGCGAGCGGAACGTCCAGTCCGTTGACCCGCCGCGTGGCAGCGGCCAGCCCGCCTGTGGCGGCGAAGCCGAAACCGGAGCCGAAGCCCAAACCCGCCCCCGAACCGGTGGCCGCGCCCGCTTCACCCCCTGTGAACACCTCGGTGCTGCCGAAAGCGTTCTCACGGCAGTTTGAGGCCGCCATGACCGCCTTTGCCAACCACTTCGCGGGGAAGATCGGCGCACCCACCAAGCAATCGCGCTATGGCAATGCCCACGAAACCTCGCTGATCTTCGACGGATCCGCCGAGATCCAGTTGGCTGGCCTGGACGAGAAGTTGCTGTTCGCCCGGTGGGGCCCGCTCAGCGCCGAGGACGGTCCAGCGTTTTACCGGGCGATGGCCGCCAGCATCTCCGGCTCCAAATTGTCGTGTTGTCCGTTACATCCGCCCTCGGAAATCGACACGATCACGACCTGGCTTCCGACCACCGATGGTTCGGGTCCGGAGGCGGAGATCTGGCTCAGCCTCGCCCGGGGCACCGTCGTGCAAAACAACCAGTATGTGACGATCTACCACGTCGAACTTGAGTTGAAACACCACATTTGGCGTACGTACGACGAAGAGTACTACGAGGACTACTACGGCGAATAGAGGCCGCTAGGGTGCCCAGGTGAGCTGATACTCGAGCGAATGCCCAATCGCCGCCGAAAACCGCTGCACGGACTTCGACGCCATTTGCTCGCTCGTGCCCACGGGGATCAGCGTCGTCAACCAGCCTAAAGCGCCGAGATGCTCGCCTTTTAGCTCGCGCGGTCCACTCGCCGGCGTGTAGGCAACCTGCGCTTCACGTTTGCCGGCCTTGCCCATCAGATCGTACAAATCCCGGAAAATGATGAATGCCGTATCGTTTTGGTGGGTCGACCAATTCGCCACCGGCAGGAAGTCCACCAAGTGAATCAGCTGAAAATTCAGCGCAATCCAGAGGTCTTTTCCAGACATTTCGATGGGGTGGTTGTCGATCACCCGGTGCATCTTGATCGACTGCAGGGCATCGGCGCGGTGCGCATTTTCCCGGAGTTCTTGGCGGAGTTTGCCGGCATACAGCAGGCGAAGCACCGACGGAAATGCTTCCACCTGCGTCCACTCCGCTGGCGTCATGAGCGGCTGCAATTGCGGAATTTTCTCTGCTTTCATCGCGAAGGTGTTGGTCCCCGTGCCGAGGATCGAGTGCAGCAACATCACCAGCGCCGACTGCTGTGGGTAGTGTTTTGCCGTATATTCGTACACAAAATACAAGTGGTCGAGAAAGGAGCCGTCGGCGTGCTCGACGTCGAAATCGCACTCATCTACTAAAAACCGCATCAAATCTGGGCTCACGGCCGGTAGGTTGCGGATGCTGTCGGCGGCTTCGTAGGCGGCTTGCACCTCCTTGGCCGCGGCATCGCTCCACTTGACGTTCTTGGCCACTCGAGTGCGCATCACAAACCGCGGGATCTTCCCTTCCAACGTCTGGAAGATCGTGCGGTTGAGATCGAAGTTTGGGATCGGTGAAACCTCTACTTTCCCCGTGTGCTCAAAAGCGCCGCCGCGGGCAATGGCGGCCTTGCGCTGGAGGGTCGGTTCGGGACGTTCCGTGGCGGACTGTTTCATGGTGACCCCCAAATGCGACAATGCGGAACACCCCTCTATCCCAATCTATCCCGAGTTCGCCAGTTTCCTGTCGGCGTACCGCAAATCGTCAACCACTTTACCATCTGGGCGCCCGCAAGCTTCGAGACTCTGCCCTCCATTCAGCCCATCCCCTCGTATGCCTATTTCTTGCCTATGCTTTTCACGGCGCCCTTGACCAAATCGCCTGCCGCCGTTTCGAGCCCACCGGTGATGCCGCCCCCCACCGCGTCGGATGTCGGCGACGCCCCCTCGCGCCCGTCGATGATGGTGTGCACTCCAGATTCCCCTGCACCCATCGCTGCGCCGACGCCCATTTCGACCAGCTTCTCGGTCAACACCCCCGCGCCCTTCCCAGGAAGTTTGCCGCCGACCGCGTCACCCAAGGAGCCAAACGCGCCCGCAGCCCCGACATGCGCCAACGCCTCGACCACGTCTTTCTTCGTCACATCGTCATCGACGGCCAGTTCCCCGGTCCTGCCTGCAGCTTCGAAGACCATGTTGACCAACGCGCCGTTCGCCGGGGTGCTGCCTGCGGCCAACTTTCCGACCGTCTTCACCGTCTCCAATGCGGAAACGGAGGTCTCGGCCTTGTCTTCACTGAGTCCCTGCGCCTTTTTAAGGAGGGCGTAGCCCTCTCGGATGCGCTCCCGCGCGGTGCTCATGTGAACTTCGGCCATGCCGAATCGGTTGTCCTGTGCCACCTTGGTCAGCTCAACGCCGCATCCGACCTTCATATCGGCGTCATTCAGCGCGATCATCGCGTTCGTGTTCGCGTTGTTGACCTGGTCGAGGATCTTCTGAATCTCACCCGAGTCGGTGCAGATGACGCCCCGGCCGACCGCGTCGGAGTCGCACAAGTTCTTGAACACATCCCGTCTCTGGGCGTCCATGCTCGCATTTTCCTTCCGGATCTCATTGATCTTTGCCTTCAATTCGCTGCTTCGCGCGTTCGCCCAGTCCCGCCCCTTGGGGTAGCCTTCGCACGGTTGGTCCCGCCATTCGCCCATACCCAATGCAGCTTCTTCCCGCGCGATTTGGGCGTCCGCTCCGCGAATGAATTGACCCGCCTCCAGGCGCGGCGCATTGGTTCCAGCTGCAGAGCCGTCGTCAGGACCACCGTCAGCGGCCACCGCATCCTTGACCCCCAGCCCAGATCCCGTCGCATCGGCAGCGCTGGCATCGAGCTCCTCTCCGTCGTTCAAAAGCTCCGACGCCGGCTCTTGGCACTGAGGCATCATCGACGCGACAAAGGAATTGCAGAGATTGAACTCAGCCGGCTGGACCGCCGGTTGGGGGGCGGCGGGGGCAACACCTGCCAGCGCAGGCGAACTTTGAACGACTCCCATCCTAAACTCCGGGATCGCGTCGCAAACGGGACCCACCTTCGGAACGCACGGGGGTCCACGGCGTGACAGCGTCCGGGATCTTTTTTTCGAAACGGTCAGCTCGCGGGGATCCTCCGTACCCCAACCGCGCCAATCACGAGGGCTGCCGCCGCAAAACTGAATCCCAGAATCGCCGGCCAGAGGGATTCACCGAAACCGACGATCACCATCCGCGCCAACAATTCTCCCGAGGCACCACTCCGATTGATGCGCTCCGTCGCCATGTACAAGTCGCCGCACACCCCCGCCACAGACGCACACGCGAGCCCGCCGATCAGCATCCACAGATGCCGCGCCGCCTCCACCCGAGGGCGCATGACCAGCCGGCTGGCGGACACCAGTGCCGCCACCCCGAACACCAGAATAAACAGAATGGGGAAGCCCCCCAGCATAATGCGCCAAATACCGCACCTCGCGTTATGTTCCGGTGAAACGCACGGCCACCCACCTTGTGACAGCCCTTTGGATCCGAACTCCCAAGTAACCGACGAGCGATGGGTTGACGCGCTGATTCGGGGCGAACCAGAAGCTTTCGATGCCGTATGGCACCACTACCGGGCGCCGCTGTTCGGGTTTTTGGTTCGCATGACGGGACGACGCGAGGTCGCCGAGGAGTTGGTTCAGGACACGTTCGTCCAGCTCCACCGCCACGCTTCACGACTCCGAAAGGACACACGTCTGAAGGCATTTCTGTTCACCATCGCCCGCAACCTGGCGCGCAGCCATCACCGGTGGGGTTGGTTGGACGGTACCAAGCTGGCAGAGCTCGCGGCCCGGGCACTCGCGCGGCCGCCGGGTCCGGAGGAATGGGTTGCGCTCGACGCCACGCAAGTCCACATCGAGCGGGCGGTCGCTTCGATGCCGCTGAACTACCGGGAAGCATTCTTGCTCGTGGTCGGGGAAGGACTGGAGCCCAGCGAAGCGGCCACACTGCTGGGCGTGTCTCCGGAAACGCTCCGCCAACGCCTGCACCGCGCCCGTGAGATCGTGCGACAGTACCTCAGGAGGCTCGATGCCTGACCAAACGCCGCTGGGGCCCCTGGATCTCACCAACGAGCGCTCCGAACAGCTTCGCAAACGGATCACAGCGCCCCCCCCCCGCTCCGGCATCCCGCATGGAGCTGGGGCTCGCAGTGGCCATGGCGATCGCCACCCTGTGCTGGATGGTGGCCGTGCGATGGGCTGGGTAACTGCCGGTTCGGCCGTCCACTTGCGGACGTCGTGGCCCGGTGATTCGTCAATCACTTTACCATCTGGGCGCCTCGCGCTTCGCGCGACCGCGTGCTTTCGGGCTTCGCTTTCGCTTCGGCCCGCCTCCAGCGGGCGCCTTCGGCCCCTGCCGCCCGCTGGCGCGTGTGGGGTTTAGGCCCGGAAGGGAGTTCCCGCGAAAGGGACGCGTACAGGGCACCGGTCGCGTCGAGGCCGGGCAGTAGCAGCAGCGGTGTTGTGGTCATCGCGTCTCTTTAATGGCCCGACGGCCAGCCGTTTACCGTCGTTACTTACGTGGTTGGTTTTGTGAACCCCTGTGAACAGAGTCGGCACCGTTCACAGGTAAAGATCCTTACGCCGAACGCGGCGCTGTCGATTCGAAACCCCTTTCGCAATCTTTATTTTTGGAGTTCTCATGTTTCTCGCCACCGCCTTTGCCGTAGCTGGATTCTTCACCTCCACCGCCGAAGCGGGCCCCCAATGGCGGATCGCCTGGACACAGTCGGTGCAGATCCCCGGGGCAACCGATGTGGCAGTTTGCAACGATGGGATCGTGTACGCGACCGTACCCGCCGGGGCAAAAACCAATCTGGTGAGGACGACCGCTAGCCTGGCGACCACGAGCTCCGTGTCCATCGTGACGGACGAGGCGGCGAACGGGGTGGTGCACATCTCCTGTGGCACCAATGCGAGCGGCATGCGGCGGTTGGTGGCTCTGGATTCCCGACGTCACATCCTGGTGCAGCAGCAGACCAGTTCGAGTGCTGTGACCTTCCGGAACCTCCCGTGGGTGGATGTCGCAACGGCTCCAGCGGCGGACGACGTGAAAGGATTGGGTCGAAGTGAGGTTTTGGCGCACAACACCGATCGACGCGACTACCGCGGCGTTCCGACCGGCGGCGGTACGCTCGCATTCAGCTACTTGGGCGACATGTGGGGTGCGAGCGAGGTTGCGGCGGGCGGCGGCGGGAGTTCAGAGTTTGCGGTGGCGATCAACGATGACGACACCTTTTGGGTCAACTTGCCCCTGGGCAACCTCAACATGAACGTCGGTTGGCTCCAGGCGAGCTCCGGCTACAACTACCACGCTGTCAATGCGATCGACATCGAAGTCACCAGGGTGGGAACGTCAGGTCAAATCGGCGTTGTGGCCCTGATGCCCAGCGGGGAGGTGTGGTACGGGGTGATCTGCAACGACAACGCCTACCTCGAGTGTCCGATCGAACGCGCCTAGTGGGTTATCCGGCGCTCGGGGGAGCGATGAAACGAGGATCCTGTCTTTGCGGCGCGGTTCGGTTTGAAGTCGAGGGGGAACTTCCGCCACCGGATGCGTGCCATTGCACCCGGTGCCGCAAGCAGTCGAGCCATTTCTTCGTTTCCACGGATGTGCCTCGATCGGCGGTGACCATTCATGGCGCGGAACACGTGACCTGGTACCAATCCTCTGAAAAGGCACGTCGCGGCTTTTGTTCCACGTGTGGGTCGCAGCTGTTTTGGGATCCGCTGCGGCACGATTGGATCGGGATCGCCATGGGTGCCTTCGACAAACCGACCGATACCCAGCTTCGGATTCACATCTTTGTGGCGGACAAGGGAGATTACTACGAGATCGCGGACGGACTCCCGCAAAATCTGCAGTGAATCGTCAACCGGTTGACGAACTGGGGGTGATCGTGTCATTCAAGAGGACCGACGGGAGTTCCGATGTGGATTTGGATGCTGTTCGCGTGCGAAACCGAGACGGAACGCCTCGATCGGGAGTGGGACGAGCAATTCGGCGAGATCGTTCGCCAATACAAGCGCCAGGAGGCGGGTGCTCCTGAAATCGAACCCGCGGCGGTCTATGGTCGGAAGTTGCTGGTCGATCGGTGGCGTCCCTACGGCGTGGAGTTTCAGCCCTACGAGGCAAAAACCGGCGCAGAAGTGGGCGTCTTTGTCGCGAGCAAGGCGGTTTCCGATCCGACGCCGTCGGCGACCTACGAAGGCGGCGTGAAGGGGTTCGGAGGGACGGTCACCATGGTGGCCTATGCCCACCCGGAAGGGAAAGTGGTCGCCACGAAAAGCTACCATTGCAATGCCCCTTATCAAAGCTATCAGACGGTCGACATAAATACCGGTGCACGAATCGGTCCGAAGGAAGAGCATTGTGACGCGGACCGCGAGGGGTTGCTCAAATTTGGCGCGCGCGTGGTCGACGCCGTGCCACCGGTGGGCTCCAATGTCGGCGCCAAGGACACCCAGGCCTACTTGGCTCTTGTGGACGGCACTTTGGCCCTGGTCGGAAACGAGGTGGCCCCCACGCCGGTGAAGGTTCAGGGCCGCAAAGTGCTCCTTGTGACTTTAGAAAGCGACGAGGTCCAGCTTCAGCAGGATGGCGGATGGGTTTCGACGTCCGGGCTGGCGGCGGGTCCGGGCGAGGTGGGGGTGATCGCCCTGCTCAAGACCACGCTAGAGGAAACGCCCTCGGTAACCTATGAGTGCGGCGTGCTGGGCATCCGGGGCACCAGCGAACTGACGCTGGTGGCCGTCCCGGAACAGGCGGTGGTCGCACGGACGCCGGTAACATGCGAGCTCCCGTCCGAGAAAAGCGCGGCGACCCTCGCCGATCTGCTGCCCCAACGCTCGTGTTCACCGGATCGCGATGCCGTTAAAGCGGCCATCGAAGCCGCGGTGGGCGCGCCATGATCCGCGTCATCGACGGCAAAAAAGCAGCATCTTTCGACGGAATGGTGCTGGAGGTGTTCGGCGTGAGCGGAAGCGCCGAGTCGAAACGCGTGTTGATCACCGCGTTGGAGGCGTTGACCCTGGCGGATGCCGGTGGGGAGCCGATGCTGGTGGTGAAGACCGCCAAGGGAGGGTTTGGGCTTGCGGTGAGTGCCGAGAGGCGCGAAGAATGGCGGGGATTCGTCGCGGACGTCCTGAGGGCAAAAAGCGCGCTGTGAGGAAACCCGATGTTGGTTCACGACAACTATGCCTACCTCCGTGCAAGCTATTCTAGTTTGGTGGATATTTTTGGCCCTCCCGAGCTCGCCGACGACAAGAGCACC
>SYKL01000164.1 GCA_005797785.1 Pseudomonadota bacterium
AGGGCACAGGAAATCACAAGGAACGTCATCCACTTTTGTCGACACATGCTCACCTCACATTGTGTACTAGGACAGTGAGGGGGGCGGAAAAAAGGATCGCCGATCCGTGTCCCAGCGTGTCCCAGCCGCTGGGAAATGTGGATCGAGGTGTGATCGCACTCAAAAAACCGGGTTCCTACTAAGGAAACACCCTCAGAAAATTCCTGGGCGCCCGCTTCTTCCGAACGCACTGGGTGTCCGCATCCAAAAAACTGGCAGTCAACCCCCTTCGCGGTCGGTCCGTCGTGTTCGAACCCGACCGGTGCCACACCAGACTGTGCACCAATACCACATCTCCCGCGGAAACCGGAACGGCGATCCCTTCGTTTACCTGACGCTTTTCGACTTCAGCGACGGGAACCAATCCGCCCATTTCCGTCGCCAACCCCCACCGATGGCTCCGGGGAATCACCCACAGGCATCCGGCCTCGACGCTCGCATCGTCGAGCGCCGTCCAAGCTTGAAGCTCGGGATTTCGGTCGAGGCCCCACAGCTTTCCGGCGTCCTGATGCCAGGGAATGGGGGTGCCCAAGTTCGGCGCTTTCGAAAACAGCACGGTTCGGTAAAGAGAAGTTCCGTTGGGGTAAACTTCCGAGCACAGGCGCGCGAACAAGGGGTTCCGTACCCAACCCAGGAACAACTCATCCCGTTGCAACCGATCGATCTTGCGGTAGGCAACATCCGGTCCGCGCCAGCCGTCCTCGTTCACCACGTCCTCGTAGCGTCCGGTGGTCGCATCCGGTTGAAAAAACAACCCCGGATCGGGGTGAGTTCCGGCGATCAACGCTTCGATCCGTGAGCGCAAGGTCCCCAGCGTCTCGGGGGTGGCGACCCCCTCGATCTTGGCGAATCCCTCCCGTCTCCAATCGGAAAGTGCCTTTTCCACCTCCGCTTCCGACACCTCACGAATCATCGAGCGTAGCTCGCGTCCGTTCCGACCAGGTCCTGGTAGATTTGAAGCATGGCGCGCTGGGCGTCCTCGGAAAGCGCCACTTCTCTTGCTTTTAGCGCAGCGTTCAGGTGCGCCTCGGATCCGGGCCCCACCAACACCGAATCGATTCCGGGATTCCCCATCACGAAGGCATAGGACAATCCGACCAAATCGGTATTCTCAGCGTCGGCGACCTCGCGCAGTGCCTCCACCGCAGCAAACAGCGCCGAACGCCAATAACGGCGTTGGTACAGGGTATTTTTATCGAAGCGTGAACCCTTAGGGGCGGGCGCCTCTGGCTTGTGCATCCCGGCGAGCACGCCCCCGGCCAACGGGTTGTAGGCGGTGGTGTGGATAGGAAACCGTCGGGTGTATTTGAAGTATTCGATGTCCAGCTGGCGCACGACCGCATTGTACAGCTGCTGTGAAACGGCCGGCATCGGCATGCCATTGGCGGCGGCGATCTGCCGCATTTCCAAGATCTGCCAGCTGGCGAAATTCGATACCCCCCAATGACGGATTTTTCCGGCGTCCAACAGGGACTTGATCCCCTCCAAGCTAGCTTCCAGGGGAGTGCTGTGGTCGGGCACGTGCAGATAGTAAAGGTCGATTACCTTTACGGCGAGGCGCTTCAGGCTCTCGTCGCAGGCGGCGCGGATACGCTCGGGCCGAAGCCCTTCAGGGGCGCCATTCACCCTTCCAAAGCCCACCTTGGTGGCGACAAGCACGTCACGGCCGCGCAGCGCTTCACCGACGATCCGTTCGGACTCCCCGTCCACGTACGCATTCGCGGTGTCGAGCAGTCCGATCCCCGCGTCCAACGCCGCATCGATGATCCGCAGGGCTTCCGGTTTCGGCGTTCGTTTTCCGAAATTCATGCACCCGAGGGCGAGGGGAGCGACGGTTTCGGTTTTCGGCGAAAGGTAGCGGTTCATGCGTTTTTCCTACGTTCAACGGCGGCATGCCATCGGCGCAATTCGGCTTCGCCCTCGGGTGTGAATTTCGGCACCGGCAGGGTGTTTCCGTCGTCGTCCATGGCGACCATCACAAAGAAACAGGAGAGCACATGCCGGGAAACGCGGGTGCGGTGGTTTTCGGCGGAAACGCGGATCCCCACTTCCATCGAGGTGCGCCCCACCCAATTCACCGTCGCGAGAAAGGTAACGAGTTCGCCGACATGCACCGGCGCGCGAAATTTCGCCTGCTCCAACAACAGGGTCACGACATAGCACCCCGAATACCGGGCAGCGCAGCTGTAGGCGACCTCGTCCAGCAGTTTGAGCAGTGAACCGCCGTGGATCTTTCCGGAAAAGTTTACCATCTCCGGGGTCATTAGCGCGGTCATGGTGAGCGTTCGCGGGCCGGGAGTGGTCATGTGGATCCTGAAGCAGTTGTCCGCCTAACCCGTCCCTGCAGGCATTACAGGTAGTCAACCAGTTTACCAATTGTGGATCGCAACACCCTGCAACGACGGTGCTCTGCACCCTGCGCTATTGTCCGCCTACCAAATCACCTATGTGATGGAGGGTTTATGCGCTCGATGTTCTGTTTTTCTGCGTTGCTTGCGGTCGCATGTACGAACCAACCCGAGCAAGGGGAGGTGAACGCCCTCGACAGCCTCCAGATTGCGGAAGTCGACGGCCCACCCGCCGCTCCCTCCGGTCTGATCGCCACCGAGGACGCCGTATATGTCGAGATCGACGCTTACCTGGCGTACCTTCCTGATGTGGATTCCGCGGGCGTCACCTCGGCGCAGATGGTGGAGTATTCCGAAGATGGCGGTGAGACTTCGCGGGCGTCCCGACTGGTGTTTCGGTTCTGGACCGACGCCGGCTATGTGTGCACGACGACGGCGACCGTCCACAACGCCGATGCCGAGTACGACGCGGTGATCGAGACCTGGAACGCCGGCGATCATGAGTCCTATGTCGGTCCAACGGTGCAGGCGCTCGAACTTATCGATAGCGATTGTGACATTTCAGACGCCAATATATGGGAGGACTGGTTTGCGCAGTGGGAACCGATTTCGATTGGCTTCGAATACCAAGGTGTCACCGACTCCGATGGCATGGTGGACGGTGATCTTCGCTTTGAGTTTGCCTCTACCACCGAACAACGCGCGGGCTACGCCTATCGGATGACGTCGCTTGGAGCGGTTGTACAACCGCTCGAGGATCTCGATATCGGTACGTTGAACCGACCATTACTGTTGGTTTCCGACGGTCAAACGCGGATCTCGCTGCCGAACTGATCGGACGGCGGGTGGGGCGGATCACCCATTGCTTTCTGCCCATTCTGCGAGATCGGTGATCGCTTCCACCCAAGCCGGCTGGTCAACTACGTCGGCTCCGATGGTGGTCCCGTCGCTCCACGAACGGTGGCCGACAAGCCAACCGTCCGAGGACAAAGAAACTCAAAGAGTGCCTGCCCATGCTCCAATCGCATCGGGGGAGGGTTTCTCGGTAAACGATTCCCCGGTCGTCGCAAACATGGGGCAATCGCGGGTCAGGGTCGCCTGGAATTCTTTTTTCCCCAGGCTTTTCCCGGTGCGCGCATCGAAGGCTTCGACGTCGGCGTCATCCAACCAGATCGTGACTTTGAAATCGCCGGAGCCTCCGTCTGTGGAGGTATATCCCCCGCACACCTTGCCTTCGCGGGTGTTTCTCCTCGTGGCGATCGCCACGACATCCACGTCGCCGAGGGTGTCCGCATCGTAGAACTTCAAATCGGGGGAATCGTCGATCTTGAGGATCACCCCCACGCCCTTGGCGCCTCCAGCGTCGGGGGTAGGATTGACCACTTGCCCGGTGGCGACGGGAGAAAAAAGCGCTATAACGGACGCTTTTAGGCCATTGGTCGAGAGGTCGATGACGGCATCCTTGCTTCCGCCGGCGGGACTTTCGACGTGCACTGGCACCGAAAAGACATGTTCGCGACTGGTGACCGCCGGAAAGGCCCAAATGTTGACGTCCACTTCGGTTCGGCCGTACCCACTCTCGTCGAACACCACCGCTTTCCCGTCGATGGTCACGACGTTGCCTTTGCCGGAATCGATGGTGATCGGCAGCGGTTTTCCGAATTCGCCTGCCCAGGTTTCGCGATCCTCGTACAGCAGCGAAAAGGCCGTTCCCAGGCCGGGAACCGATTTGAGGCGAAACCATGGTGTGCCATCCGCCGGACGAGACATGGCCTCCTTGGGGCTCATTGGAAGAGTCACATCGGCATAGGCGTGTGCCCGCCCACTTTCAGCGTATACATTGATGCTGGTGTATGTCGGGTCGGGGATCGACTCATAAGGAAGGGTGATCGTCGCGTGCCCTTGGGCGTCCGCCACCGCGGAAGCGCGGCCTGCGGTCAGCGTCGCTCCGGGGGCGGTAGTGACTTCCAAGATGACGCCGGTGGCGTCCATGCTGGCGACCTTGACGTCCAATGGAGGGGGTTCGGTGGAACATCCGGCAAAAAGGACCATGACCGCGCATCGAGACACCATCGAACCTCCAGGGGGCAAGGTAGCGCGACGTTGGCCTGGCGCCCGCATCCGATTGCAACAATGTGCCCGGCCTGAGGAGCGTATTCACGCACACAAACCGGCATCGACAAAGGCGGAACACACGTAACTTGAGCGGAAGGTTATCCTTCCCGCGGAGGTCCGATGAAGTCGACCACTGTCCAGGTAAATGCAATTCTATTGTCTGTTTTGGTTCTGTCGGGCATTCCTGCTTCCTCTCACGCGGGGACGACCGTCCCTGGGCACAGCGGGTCGCGCGTCGATCGCGATGGAAATGGCATTCCTGACGTGGGCGTGGTGGTGAACGGCCACTTCGACTCTCTGTACGCCTACGATGATTTTGGTGATTACTATTACGATGTGGGGGATGGACGGATTTTGGGAACCGTGGCTTCGGTCGACGAGTTGGACCAGGGCACCCTCACCGAATGCACGTACGTCAACAATTACCGGGGTACGTTCCAAAACACGCCGTACATGGACAGCGGCTGGATTCAAAACCACGTGAACTGCACCGGTTTTGATGACAATGGTACTTACAACTACACCATCGTTCACAACACCGATCCGCGGTACACCGGGGATCCGGCGTTCGCGATCTGGGGCAGCTGGGAATACCACACCTACACGGAAAGCAAGAGCGGCAATTTGGCGCGTCCGGCGAACCATACCGGAAACTAGGGCTGCGCCAGGAGCCGGAGGGGCGCGTAGCGGTCGCGGAGAGTGTAGCTCGAAGCGACGAAACCCCCGGAGGGGCCGGTCGGCCGTAGGCCGAGGCGCCCGATAGTAAACCGACTTGACGATCTGACCGCGACGCCGGTGTCGCGGTGGATGCGGCGCATGCTAAAAAAGGTGCGAACAACGGTTGGCACGCGGTTTGCAAACTCCGAGGAGCCTCTCGTTTGAGGGCGCTGGAGGAAAGATGCGCAAGTTGGTTTTGATGCCGTTTTTTGTGGCGTGTGCGGGCGGTGGCGGCGAGGAAGTGCCGGTGGACCTTACCGATCGGGCGCTTCCCGAGGCGGGGATCAGCTTGATTCCGGATGCGGGCTGGCCGGAACAGGAGGACGACGGAGAGATGGCTCGGGAGGCCGCGGTTCGAGGGACGGTGGACGCTGTGGCGCAGGTCGGGAGCGACGACGCGTGGAACTTGCACCTGGTGGACGAGGAGACTTCGGAAGGGTGGACGGTTCAAATCCGCAGTCCGGGTCGTGCGCCCACCGTGGAAGTCGGAGAGGTGGTCGACGCGGAATTCTCTAGCGTGTTTGGGGAGTTTGGTCCTTCGTCCTCGCGGGGTGAGGTGCGCGATGGGGCTGGCGAGCGGCTGTTTTGGTGGGGGGCCGATGGCGCACTTTCGGAACTCTCGCCTCCCTCCGGCATTGTGCTGACGCTAGGGGAGTCCGCGGGCATCGGCGAGGACGGTTGTGGCGAATGGGAGGGCTTCGACTTGGAGGCCACCGTCGACGGAGAATCGGCTTCGGTGGCTTATGCAGGTCAAGCCGAGGTGGGTGCCGTGTTGGTCACCAATGCGGGGCTTCGGTCGGAGGTTCAAGAGACTGAATGCATGGACTACTACTCGGGGCGTGCGGCGGTGCTGCTCGCCTGGTGAATCAGTCGACGCGGCAGCTGGATCCCTCCGCGAACAGTTGCACGCCTCGGGCTTCGCCCGAAACGTTCCGTTGCGATGAGTACTATGCCGATGCCTACCCCATCGCGGGAAATTACGATCGATGGACTCCGCGGGCACTTCAGGCCGGGTGGTGTTCTACGGCTGTCCGTCGTCCCCCGAGTTCGAGGTCGAGTTCATCGACGTCGAAATGGAGGAGCTCTCCGGATCGGTGGATTTGAACAAGTACGACGGGCAGTTGTTCAGCTAGGTGGACGGTGAAGCGTCGTTGAAGGTGAACAAACCCTACTATGTGGATTCGGAAGACCCCGCTTTCGGCCATTGACGCTGGGCGGATCCATATAGTAAATCGCTTGTCTATTGGTTGTGAGCCGCCCGAAGGGCCAATTCGCAGGGTGTGCCGCGGCAGCCTACCTGAATCGGCGCCCTTCCGACAGCAGCCTCCCGTCGATGATCGGGTTCGCGAGGACGGGACGGTTGGGCGAAAGATGGCCAACGATGCGAAGCCTCTTTTGAGTGGGGGCGGCCCCCGAGCGCGAGGCGATCGGATCACCGAAGGGGGTCTGCTGTTGCCTCCGCGCCATTTCTTGGGGTCTGGCGCGGCCGACCGCCGAATTTGGCGACCTTCCTTCTTTGACGGACCTTTTTGTGGGGGGCTGTCCCATAAACGAGTTTGGTCTGGTAGATGCCTTTACTATCTCACTCTCCTTCCCCCACCAACGCCACCCACATCGCCGCCTCCAACCATGCTTCTACCGCGGCCTCGACCCCTTCATCCTCACGGAGCTCGCGGATCCGGGCTCCCAGCTTCTCGACCGAACCTGCCACCTGAACCCAGCCTCCTTCGCGAAGCTCGGCGATCAACGAAGGATCCACCTTCCCGCGCGCCAACCCTTCGTGCGCCAGCTCGTCGAGCAGTTCGCTCACCTTCTGCGCCGCCGTGAGCGCGTGAGCGCCCATCGAAGGCAGTGTTTCGAACGATGCTGCTCCTGGAGCCTCCAGATCCAACACCCGCAACCTCCCGGCCACCACCGAAATCGGCTCGATCCGCGGCCCGTCACGGTGCACGATCACCCGCCCGCAAACCCAACTTAGAGGTACCTCTGCCGCGCGGGCCAATGCGGTGGTGCGGTGCGGGGTCGCCGATCGCCAGGTGGCCACCACCGGAATCCAATTTCCAGCCGGATCTTGAATTGGGAGCACCATCTCTTGCTCGACCGGCGACCACGCCGGTTCGCCTTGGGCCGCGACCTGAACCACGTGGAGATCCTCGGCCAATTGCCTCGG
>SYKL01000165.1 GCA_005797785.1 Pseudomonadota bacterium
CAAAAAACCCGATGGAACTCGCGAAACCACCTGAGGAGCCTGCGGCGCAGGGGCGGGTTTCGCCCGCAGGCGCTCAATCTCGGCGCGAGTGAGCGGACCGCGCAAATAGGTGATCGTTTGCCGGCTTCGAATCAGCTTCGGCGCCGGCTGCGTGGATTCACGCACCACAAAAGTGCGCGCCGGAAGCTGGCTCAGCCACGCATCCACCTGGGCCGCATCCACGGAAACCCCAGCCCCAGCCAACCCTTCCACCACTTTGGCGCGGTCCTGCGGTGTCTGCAGCCGACCGATCATCCAAAGTCCAGCGTTGGAAAGCGCGGAATAGTCCACATCCACTGGATTTTGGGTGACCAACATCGTGCCGATGCCCACCGCTCGAGCCTGCTTCATCAGTGTGAGAACCGGCTTTTTCGTTGGTGGGTTGCGCGGATGAGGCGGCAAGTATCCAAACACCTCATCGAAGTACACCAACGCTCGCAGCCCAGAAGTGCCGGACTGACGCCGCGACCAAGCGACAATCCGATTCAGCAACTGGGTGATGAAGAACATCCGCCGCGCTTCGTCCAAGTGCGCCAAACTGAACACGCTCACCGGCGTGCGTTCGCCCGTTAGAAACCGCTGTGGATCGAGAGGAACTCCCTGCGCCCACGGCGCAAACGACGGGGAGGCCACCAACCCGTTGAGCTGCATGGCCAACTTCATTCGATCCGCACGCGGATAGAAGGTTTCCAAAGGGAAAACACCGACTTTTGCGAAAGGGGGATCGATCAACCGCAGGATCAGCGCATCCAACGCGAGATCGGTTCCTCCTCGCCAAGAATCTTCAACCACCCTCGATAAAACCAAATGCGTTGGATCGGTTACCGGATCGGCCTCCACCCCGACCAAGGCCAGGAGCGAGCTGACTGTTCCTGCGATCAGGTCGGCCAAACCTTCTTCATCGTCGGCGAGCCCCGTGGGGCATTGAAGCATGGTGCCCAGGAGGTCCACCGAAACGCCCGAGGTACTTCCCGGCGTATATACGGTAACATCGACCGTATTCACCCAGGCGCGAGCGCGCTCGCTCACCCCTTCCGATTCGAGTGCATCCCGCCAACGCTTGGAAGTTCGCTCCGCAAGCTGATCTACCGTCAGTCCTTCCCGTTGCGCCGCAGCAGGATCGACCCACGGAAGAAATTCTCCCGCCGAGTGTTCCCGGAACGCGAGTCCCAGATTCGCCATATCGCCCTTCGGATCAATGATGATCAAGGGGACTTTTGCGAGCGCGAGCTCCTCTAAAAGAGCAACACACATCCCGGTCTTACCGGACCCGGTCATGCCCACGCACACCGCATGCCGGACCAAGCCGTCCGCATCAAGAAACGCCGGTTGAGACGTAGGTCCCAAGCTTCCCGGGTCGACCACCGTTCCAATCGCCAACTGCATGTGCGCTCCGCTCATTGACCAAAGATCAGTCTTCGTCGCCGTCTTCCCAGGGAGGAATCACGTCCACCACCACATCTTCCACGCCGCTGCGCTCAGGGTTGCGAACGTCATCGACTTCATCGGCGTACCGACGAGCGAGATTGGACAGGTAACGCTCCACATCGCTGGCTTTGACGTCGTCGGTGACCATCGCCACGAAACTGACGCCCTGCCGCACCAAAGAGTGCCATCCGACGCGGTTTTCACCGACCGTGATCACCCCGTGGGACTCACGCTCTTCGTCGAGTGCGTCGTTGACCGCCTCGCATGCCGCTTGCCAAAGGTCCGACTCCTGATCGTCGGGCTTTGGATCGGCATACACGGGATCGCCAAACTCATCGTCAAGAAAGATGTACAAACCCACCAGCATGCGCACTCCGGGGAGGTGGGCGGCATACCATTCTGCGGCAACAAAGCCAAGGGGGTGCGCAAAGTCCGTTCCAATTGCGACCGCCAACGTCCGGAGGAAGCGGTTGCAGGTGCCGCCTACCCCGCGCTACCCTACCGCTCCTCCTGTTGCCGCGGAGATCGGATGTCCGTACCTGAAGGCGTCGACGCCAAAACGTTCCAGACCGTGCAGCGCTGCATCTGCGACGCGCTTGAGCTCGATCCCGAGGAAGTCACCTACGATGCTCGGCTGTTGGATGATCTTGGCGCCGAGTCCCTCGATCTACTGGATGTCGTATTTCGCCTGGAGCGCGCGTTCGGCATTCAAATTCCCCGCGGCGGCCTTGAAGCCCGAGCCAAGGATGTCGACGGCGAACCTGGTGAAGTCGACGGTCGGCTGACGGCCGCAGGTGCGCGGCGGCTGCTGGAAGTCATGCCCGAAGTTCCTCCCAACGAAATTCGCGAAGGCATGAAAACGAGCGAATTGGCTCGATCCTTCCGCGTTGGCACCTTCTACAATGTGGTAACCGCCTTGGTGGCCCAAAAAGCGAGCTAATACGGCCGTGAGTTTCGCCTTTTTGGTGCACCCGCTGATCCCCCTACAACAGCGCTTTTTGGGGGTTCGACGTGGGCATCTGCCATTGGCGATCGGACGCTCCGCCGGCATTGAAGCGGTGGGACACATCGGCGAGATTCAGCTGCTCAACGACACGATTGGGCACATCATCGCGTTGCCCGGGCTTCCGGAGGATCTCGCCAGCGACCAGCAACGCACCCTAGCGCACTTGATTTCCGCCGCTCGTATGGCAGAAACCGCCGGAGCAAAAGTTATCGGCCTTGGGAGTGCACTGGCGGTGGTGGCAGGCCGCGGCGAAGCGCTCGCCGAACACATCGCCCTTCCAGTCACCACGGGTCACGCCTCCACCGCCTGGACCTGCGCGCAAATCACGCAATCCGCGTACCAGAAATCTAGCGAACCGAGAGGACCCATAGGAATCTTAGGGTTTCGCGGTACCGTCGGAGACGCGGTGGCCCAAATGCTCTCGCGCGAAGCCCCCGTCTGGGCGGACGCCCGGGGGCCCGCAGACGTTCGGCGTGCCGAACAATTGGGCGTTCGGCCCGTCGAACTCTCTGAACTGTTGCGCACGTGCCGCTGGATTGTCGGGGCCTCCACCACCGGCCCCCTGCTATCGGCATCGCAACTTCGGCCTGGAACGCACCTGATCGACCTGGCCCTGCCGCCCACCGTTC
>SYKL01000166.1 GCA_005797785.1 Pseudomonadota bacterium
ATGCGGATTGTGCGGATACTAACGAAGGAACAGCGTCCGATCTGACCACCGACTGCAACGATGCCGTGGCGTCCGTGTACCCCGGAGCTGCCGAAATCACGGGCAATGGTGTCGATGAAAACTGCGACAACTCCGAAAACTGCTTCGACGATGATGACGACGACGGCTATCTCGACAGTTCCGGTGATGTGCGAGTCTCTTCGGATGCCGATTGTTCGGATTCCAAGGAAGGAACCAGCGGCGATCCGACCACCGATTGCGACGATCTGGTGGCGGCGGTTCATCCAAACGCCGACGAAACCTGCAATGATGTGGACGACGACTGCGACACTTTCGTTGATGATGCCGATCCGGACGATGTTCCCGTCGATGCGACCCCTTGGTACGCGGATGTCGACGACGACGGATACGGCGACCCGAATGAGGAGTTCCTGGCTTGCGATTCGCCGCTGTACCATGTCGTCGATCACACCGATTGCGATGACGAAGACGATCAGTCGCATCCCGGTTTGGTCGAGGATTGTGGCGCCACGGGGTACGGCGACCAAGCCGACAACGATTGCAACGGGATCGTGGACGATGGTTGTCTGCAGATCTTCCCGCCGTGCGATCAGGACGGAAATGGTGTCGCGGACGACGCCAACCTGAACGGCGATCCGGATAACGCCAATGTGTATGGGGATTACACGCTGACGTCCGAGCGAATTTGGGTGTTTGACTGCAATGCAACCTTCTTCGCGGCTGCGCAGGGAACCCAAGACACGCTGACGATCGAACCCGGCACCGAAATGCGATTTGCGACGAGCAAACGTATGAATGTCGGCAGCGGATCAGCGCTGATGCGCCTGGAGGCTGTCGGTACTGCGGACGCCCCAATTCTGTTCACGGGAAAAACCCCTACGACGGTCTGGTATCAACTGGGCTTGAACGACCTGACTTCGGGGGCCCACACTTTGGAGTATGTCGACATCCTGAATGCGAACCTCGGTATTCAGTCCGCGGGTGTGTATGAAATTTGGATGGACAACGTGCACATGTGGTCCACAGCCAGCGGCGTCCGCCAGAATGGCCTTCGCGCGAACGGAGATGCGGTAATTCATATCGAGAACTCCACTTTCGGCCCGAAGGTCGGGTACGGGCTTTGGCTGAGCCTTCAGACCGGCAGTGGCGACGTCGAAGTGATCAACACCTTGATCACCGGAAATTCAACGGGGATGTACTCCTATGGCAACATTCTCCAGACCTTCGAAGACAATGTGTTCGTGGACAACAGCACGCAGATGTGGCTGCGGGAGCCGACCGAAATCCAACAAATCGGTCCGTCGAATACTTTCACCAGGACGAATCCCACCAATTCAAACACCGTGAAGTTCGGGTACCAAGGCGTACCGTTCAATCAGCAAAACGACCTTGTATTGCCGACCATTGGGACGAACACCGACTACTACATTCTGAGTGCGCCATGGACGATCGGCGGCGCGGGCGATCCGACATTGACGGTCCCGGCGGGGGCATCCCTCCAACCGGTTGCCGGTTTTAACGTAGGAGGTGCGTTGGGGACCGGAAACCTCGTGGTGGGTAGCGGTGTGGATTTCTACTTCCAGTCGACCGGCGCGTACTCAAAATGGCAGATCGACGGGGATTCTGTGCTGGATTCGTTGAGTTTTGAACGGCCGCCGATCGAGGTGGTGGCGCAGGAGGACATCGACTTGGTGGACTGGTCGATCCTAAGCAATGCGGTGGCACCCTTGGTCGTGCGCCGCAACGGCTACCACGTCACCGTCGACCAGTGGAACATCGCTGGAAATACCAACACGGGCGGTCTGTTTGTCACGGGCGCAGGTTCGCTCACGGTGCGGGACTCGGTGGTCACCGGAACCAAAGGGTACGGAATTTACTCAGACAGCGCTGATGTCACCTTCGAAGGTTCCAACTCCGTCACCAATGTTACTGGAACCAGCTCGTTTGCGGCGTTCATGACGCCTCCGAGTCTCGTTGATCTGCCGGTCGGCGCGTTCGCGGGGGTGTATTGTGTTGGCACTTGTACCGGGGTGAGTTGGACGGGCGTGGCCTTCAGCGGCAACACCGTCAGTGGCGGCAACCACAATTGAGCCGCGAGTGCCGATAAAGACGAACGCCCGGGGAAGCCCCCGGGCGTGGTTGCAGTTGATAAACTACTTTACTATTTGGCGCCAACTGTCCAACCGATCGTATCGGGTGATCCGCCGGTCTCCGCGGTCGCGACACGGGCGGAGGCACCAAAATTCATGGTGAGGGTGGCGCCCACGGATACCGTCGGGTTCTTTTGCGCGGGGACGGACACCCCGAGGGTCGCCGAGGTCGAGCCGTCGTGGCCGAAATTTGCGGAAACCCCAGGGATGAAGGAGACGACAGACTCTGTGGGGACGCCCAGCGGCACCACCGGATTCACTTCTACGAACACCCCAAAGCGGTCGTTGACCGCGACCTCCGGAGAGACGAATAGGAACAACTCGCCGCTGTCGGCCGGCTGTCCCACGGTGGTCATCCAGCCGAGGTTGGTGGTGAGCGAAAAGGCGTTTCGTTCGAAGATGTGGTGGACTTCAGGGCCGAGGCCGACTCCGGACCCATCGAACGCGAGGTGCGCGCCAAAGCCTAGGCTTTCTACTGGGAAAAAACGTGGCATCAGATCGAGGCCCGCCGTCCACGGTCCTCCTTCCATGGAGCCTGCGGCGCCAATTCCAAGATTGATATCTCCTTTTCGTCCGAGAGCTCCGGCAAAAGCAGTGGCGGGCTCGATCGTGCCATCGGTGGACACGGTGGCGCCGGGAGCGACCATGATGGTTCCCACCCCCTGGGTGCCTTGGTAGGCGTTGAGCGGGGCCGGTGTCGCGATCGACGCCCACAAACAACCGACGAGCAACGGTGCTGCTTTCATATGCCCTCCCATGAAAGGAGGTACGGAAGCGTGCGGCTGGAGCTTGATAGCTTTTGGAGAAAATCGATCTCTGGAATTAAGGTCCGCCATTTACATTGATCGATTAGGCTTATGGTGAGCCGGTGCCGAACGGTCACAGAGGCCTGCGGACCTTGGAATACGGCGAGGCCATGCAAAAAAGAACGTCTGCGGTAGACTTTTTGGGTCTGACGCAGACGTTTCTTAAGGTTGGACTATTGGGAGAATCTACGCACCGAGATCGTAAAGCGCTTTACGATCTCAGCTCTCGACGGCCGGACCGTCCGCCGCGGTTTCGGACTCGGGCTCATCGTAAAAGTGAGCCGTCTGAACAGCGGCTTCTTCCTCGACTTCTTCGGAACCCTCGGTGGCTTCCTCGCCATCCGCGCCTTTGCGGCGACGGATCACGACTTGGTGGCCGGAAGAGGCGGGCGCGCTCATCGTTTCCATCGGAGGAGGCGCAAAGTCGCCGGCCATGCCCGCTACTTGCGCTTCGATGATCGCCTGAAGGCGCAGCAGCTGAGCGTCGTAGAATGCGCGTTCGAGCGAGCCCATCGGGCTGCGGTCCTTGGCGCGGATGTACTCGGCGTGGGCCGGGATGAACATCTGCTTGGCTTCCAACACTTGGGCCAAAGCGGCGAACAGACGATCGTTGGTCGGGTCCTTTTGTGCGAGCTCGCGAACGGCCTTTTCGGCGTCGTCCACCAGACCGCGGCGCAGGTCGATCAACGCAAATTCGAGCACGATCCGAGAATCGCGATCGTGAGGCCGATCGGACAGCTTCTTCGCCTTCTTCAACAACCAAGCCGCGCGCTCGATATCGCCGCCTTCCTCGCGGATCAGCGAAGCGAGCAGCACGTGCGCGTCAGGGGTCTTGCGCTCGCCGCGGAGGACGCGATCGAGGAGTTCTTTCGCTTCTTCGCGCAGTTTCGCCGCGTTGTCGGCGTCGATGCGCGCGCGAGCGAGCAGCAGGTCCACCAACCGGGAGATCTGAGTGGAGTCTTCTGGCGCCAAACGGACCGCTTCGCGAAGCAGTTGCTCGGCCTCAGGAAGGGCTTCCAATCCTTCGTCCCGACGAGCGGTGCCCAGAAGGCCGTAAGCGTCCGGCAGCATTGGATCGAGTTCCATCGCCACTTTCAAGTGGTCAATGGCCTCGCGGCGGCGGCCCTGGCGCATCAGCAATGCGGCCAAGCGGCAACGAAGTCGGCTTTCGTTTGGAAGAACTTCGATGGCCTTCTCAAGAACGGTGGTCGCCTTTCCGCGCGCTTTGCGGGAGAGGAAGAAACCAACGATCTGGTGAAACACCTCGGGAACCGGAGCCTTTTCGATGGCTTCGTCGATGGTCTCCTGAATCTTCTCTTTTGGCGCATCGCTTCGCGACATCGCTTCCAGGCGAAGGATCCAGGCATCCGAATTCGCGGGGTCTTCCGCCAACAGATCCTTGATGTTGCGTGCCGCAAAATCAAAGTCGGGCTGTTTGCTGCGGATCGCACCGGCGATCAGCTCCAACACCGCATCGTTGTCGGGATAAGGAACCTTGACTCGGACACTTCGGTTGCGAGCGGTGGCGGCGTTGCGGTTGGCCTCTTGGAGGTTGGCCAGGCGTTCGACGCCTTCGGTTTCCCGGGCCAGACGCCCGTAAATCTCGGCGACCTTGGTCAGTACTTCGAAGTTCGTGGTCTCACGGATGGTGAGCGTGCTGCGCACCAAGGAGTGCACGCAGTACTTCTTTTCTTCGGTCGTACCGACCATTTCAAGAAGGCCATCGGCCAGCAACTGCAGGCGCTGCTTACGGCCAATGCCGACTTCAGCGAGCACCTGGCCCGACACAGGAAGGCGGAAATGCGCGGCCAACGCCAAAGCTTCGCGTTCATCGGCGTGAAGCTTCTCCACCTTGCGGTCGAGCAGCTTGCGCAGCGGGGTCAGCTCGTCGAGGCTGTCGAGATCGAGGAACTTCGGATCGTCCAGTAAGGAAAGACCATTTTCGCGGTCGCGTACTTCGATGGCGTACGCGCGGGCCGCGAAAGGATGCCCCTTGATCTTGTCGCTGAGTGGGCCAAATTTCTCCCGAGGAAACTCCGGAACCTTGTAGGCTTCGAACAGCTCATGGAAATAGCGGCCTTTGATCCCCGCCAGGGTGACGCGGCGCAGATCGGCGTCCATCCGCTCGCGGTGAAAGACGGGCTGGCTGCGCGACAAGAACACAATCCGTAGTGGATAGGTGTTGGTCAGCAGTGCCTGAAGGAGCATTTCCAATCGGCTCTTCTTGAAGAAGTCTTCGCTTCGGCCGAGGGCAGCGTGGAGATCGTGCACCACGATCACTTGGCCTTCGGTACCTTCCGCGGCTTTCAGCGCTTCTAACGTCTTTTCCACCGCCAACACTGGGGTGTGGGGGACGGTCAACGTATCCGCGAGAACGCTGCTTCCACCGAGCTTGGTGATCTCGGCCAACCGGGCAAAAAGCGCATCAGCGCCGGTACCCCAGCCAAGAACCATGTCCGGAAGGCGCTTGAGACCCGACGCGGGGATCGCGTGCTCGACCAACAGGGACTTGCCGATGCCGGCGGGGCCGGACACCACAATGGGTCCTCCTGCGGTCAGCAAGCCCTTCAGAACCTCCAGCTCGTCCTCCCGCCCCGCGAAGACAAACCGCGGTGCATCGGGGCCGGAGGAGGCCTTGGCGGCCTTTGGGCGCACGGTTTCAGAGGCATCGTCGGGTGCGACCACCATCGGAATCGGGAGATCTTTGAACATCTCCTTACCGCGGGTCTTCAGATGTTCGACTTTCAAGCCGCGAAAAGCTTGCCCAAAGGCGAAGGGATTGAACTGCTGCGCGGCCACGATCACCAGCGGTTTGTGGGGTGCGCGCTGCAGAATGTCCGCGAGCTGCTGAACTCCAGGCATGTCGGCGGGCTGCGGGTTGACGATAACCACGACACCATCTTTCGAAAACGTGCGAGAAAGAGCACCTTCGGTGATGGTGGTAACGGGGGCAACCGGCTTGCTCGACAGCGCCATCGAGGGCATAGCTGAGCGGTCCTTCAACGCGAGCATGATCTCAGCGTCGTTGAGAAGGGAGCCCGAAACGGCCATCGCACAACGGCCGGCTTCGATTGCTGCTACAACGCGCTTCATAGAGACTCCACATTCCTGCCGATCGATCGATCCGGCGAAAGAGCCGCGTCCGTAACCAGAGGAGGGCGATGGATCAAGGGATCCGGCCAATGGATCCAGCGCAGGATAAGCCATCGCATGCCTGAACCGCTTCTCGAACAAGCGAATTCGCTGCCGACGACCGCAGGGGTTTACCTCTTCAAAGACCGGCGTGGACGTATCCTTTACGTGGGCAAAGCGATCAATCTTCGGGCGCGCGTTCGCCAATATCTCGCCGGCCACGACGAGCGATTTATGGTGCCGTTTTTGGTGAGCCACGCTCAGTCCATTGAGGTAGTGTCCACCAACACCGAGAAAGAAGCGCTACTTTTAGAGAATACGCTCATCAAGAAACATCGGCCGCGGTACAACACCCAGCTTCGCGACGACAAAAACTTCCTCCACTTGCGCATCGATACCCGAGGAGAGTGGCCGAGATACCTCCTCGTCCGCCAAATCAAGACCGATGGGGCCCGCTATTTTGGGCCGTACACGTCCGCCAGTCGCGCGCGGGAGACACTTGCGGTGTTGCAACGCCATTTTCAGCTGCGGACCTGCACCGATCAGATGTTGAAGACCCGAAAACGGCCCTGCATCCTTCACCAGATGCAGCGGTGCGTGGCCCCCTGCGTGGACCTCACCACCAAGGGCGCCTATGACGAAATCGTCGAGGAGTCGGTACTTTTCCTTCAAGGGAAGAATCGACCGTTAGTAAAGCGATTGACCAATCGGATGAGCGCGGCGGCCGAGGTCGAAGCGTTTGAGGAAGCGGCGCGCTGCCGCGATTTGATCCGTTCGATCGAGGCGACGCTCGAAAAACAGACCGTGATCGATGCCAAGCTCTCCGACCGAGATGTCTGGGGTTTTTACCGCGTGGGAAGCCGAGGATCGTATACCGTCTGGCCGGTCCGCGAGGGCCGGATGCTGGAGCCGATCACCAGCCCGGCAACCACTCTTCCAGGCGAAGAAGCGGAGCTTTTGGCATCGCTGCTGACGGAGGCCTACCCCGAGGGATCGGAAATCCCGGCGGAAATCTTGGTGCCCTTTCTTCCGTCCGAGGTGGCGGTCGTCGAAGAGATCCTCACCGAACGTCGTGGAAAGAAGGTTACTCTCGAAGCACCAAGCCGCGGGGATCGGACGCGGCTGGTGGAGCTCGCCACCGAAAACGCGCGGTTGCGGTTTGAAAGGGACCACGATTCCGAGGTTCGCCTGTCTGAAGCGCTCGCCGATCTCGGACGACTGCTGCGGTTGCCGGGGCCACCCCGCCGAATCGAATGCTTCGACAACAGCAATATCCAAGGGCAGTCGCCGGTGGCGGCGATGTCGGTGCTGATCGACGGCAAGCCGACCCGTTCGGAATACCGCCGGTACCGTATCAAAACGGTGGTGGGAGCGGACGATTTCGCTTCCATGCGAGAGATTGTGTACCGGAGGGTCAAACGCGGCCTGGAGGAGAACGCCCTGCCCGATCTTCTGGTGGTCGACGGTGGCCGGGGGCAGGTAAATGCGGCACTTTCGGCGATTCAAGAATTGGGCGCGGCCGTTCCGTTGATCGGGATCTCCAAGCCGCGAACCGAGCACAAACGCGGAGAAAGCACGGCAACGGACAAGATCATTCTGCCAGAGTTCAAAGACCCGCTCAAACTCAAGGAGGGCGATGCTGCTCTCAGAATTCTTCAATTAGCTAGGAATGAAGTGCATAAACACGCCGTCACCTACCATCGTCAAGTGAGAAACCGCGACACCCTGTTGAGCGTGCTCGAGAGCATTCCCGGCGTGGGACCCAAACGAAGGAAACTCTTGTTACAAACTCTAGGCTCGGCGCAGGCCGTCATGGATGCCGACGAAGGCACGCTCGCTGAAATTCCGGGGATTGGGCCCGCGCTGGCGAAGGTCATACGCGCCGCATTGGCGGACACATGAGCCTTTTGGGCAGGATTCGCACTGCTTTTGCCCGGCGGGCCGGGGTCCGAGCACCGCTTCCGATCTGGCATCACCCGCATTATACGATGCCTTTGACGGACCTGGAGCAGACGGTAGGCATCGAAACCCGCCGCGGCGATTTGGCGCTTTGGGCGCTTCTCGAAGGGCGGAACCGCAAGAAAATTGCGGTTCACGAGCCGCTCAAAGTGGGCTACGGCCCTTTGGGACTGGTCCATACGGAGGACTACCTACACGGCCTGACCCAGTCGGCGGGGTTGGCAAAAGTACTGGGCTTGGATCTTCCCTCTCTTCCGATCGATTCCGTGTTGACCACCTTTCGGTTGGCGGTGGGGGGCACCGTCGAGGCCACACGGTTTGCGCTCCGCGAAAAGACAGCAACTCTGAACCTTCTGGGTGGATTTCACCACGCGTACCCGGATCGCGGGGCGGGGTTGTGCGCGTTCAACGATCTCGCGGTGGCGCTGCAGGTGGCCCGTCGGGACGGATTTATCGGCCGGCTTGCGATCTTGGATTTGGATGCCCACCCGCCCGATGGAACGGCGGCGTGTTTTGCGGGCGATCCAAAGGTGTGGATCGGCTCGATTTCGGGTTCCTATTGGGGAGATCTGCCTTCGGTCGACGAAAATGTCATTCCGAATGCGAACGATGAGCACTACCTTTCGACACTGGAAGGTCTGCTTCAACGCCTTCCTTCCACCGATCTGGTGATGGTGATCGCCGGTGGGGATGTGCTGGCTGGGGACCGGTTGGGCAAGCTGAACCTGTCCTATGCGGGGGTAAAACGACGAGATCAGGCGGTGTTAGAGGCCATCGGCGATCGGCCAAGCGTATGGCTGCCAGGTGGCGGCTATCGCCCCGATTCCTGGCGTTGTCTCGCGCAAACGGCCACTGTGCTGATGGGTGAGGATGCGCACCCGATCCCCAAGGGGTTAGACCCGTTGGCGTCGCATTTTCAGTGGCTTTCCAAGGGCCTTTCTCCTCGGGAGCTCGGGCAACCGGACGACACCTTTTCAGCCGAGGAAATGGACACCTGGTTTGGGGTTCGTGCACCTCCATTGCGACTTTTGGGGTTTTATACCACCGAGGGTATCGAACACGCGCTGGAGGTATTTGGGATCCTCGATCGGCTGACCCGCCTGGGGTACAGCGGCTTTGAAGTGGTTCTTTCGAAATCTACGACCGGCGATCGGGTGCAGTTGTTCGGCAACGGTGGCGGCGCGCGGCATCTCCTCTGGGAGATGGTCGTTGCGAGGGAGACGTACGACAATGCGGAGGTGGGGGTGATCCACTGGATGACCATGCGCCACCCGCTTGGGCAGTTTTACCCAGGGAGGCCGAAGCTTCCTGGCCAGGAAGCCCCGGGATTGGGGCTCGCGGAGGAGGCGCTGCACTTGGTGGCGCGAATGGCCGAACGCCTGCATTTGGACGGCATTCTGGTTCGCCCCTCATGGTTTCACTCGGCCTACATTTTTCGATCGGTGCTGCAATTCGCCGATCCGCGCGTTCAGGGGGAGTTTGAGGCGTTGATACGAGATCTGGGACACTTGCCGCTTCCCGTGCTCACCCAAGCGATCGCCGATGGAAAAGTAAAGCGGAATGACCAACCTTGGCGTTGGACGGCGGAACCGATGGTCGCTTGGCGGTCACGCCCGCGTCCGGAGAAAATCCCTTCCAACGCAAAATTCTCGCTGTCGATCGAGGAGGGCGCGGCGACGGAATCGTCAACCTAGTTGACGATCTGTCTGCTCATTCTGCTGCGACCGTATTGCACGCAGCATCTCCGGCGGGGCAGCTGCACAATTCGCCGAACGGTACTTGCTCAGAGGCTTCGAAGTCGGGGTCGCTCACCGGGCAAATGTCCGTGCGCTCGCCATCTTCTCCGTCGCAGTCTGCGTCGACACTGTCGCCTTCCACATCGGGTGCGCAGGGAAATACAGCATTATCCTCGGGATCGCAGTCCACCGAGTCCGGCCAGTCGTCGCCGTCTTGATCGCCCGTGGCGCCGCAGTCGGCATTGCAGCCATCCCCGCGAACATCCGGTGCATAGGGGAAAATGGACGGATTGGCATCGTCGCAGTCGTCGCCCTTGGGCCAACCGTCTTGATCGGCGTCCAGGTGAGCCTCAAACTCCTCGCGCGTAATGTACTCGCAACCGGCGATTCCGAGGCAAGCGGTCAGCCACACCCAACGCATCAACCCCTCCGCCGCAAGTCTACCCGATTTCTGCCCCGCACCGTCTATAATGGATCAAGAAAACTGATCCCGAAGGCGGGCTCCAGTTGACGTTTTCCGCCGGGCTCATCGGCCCGCCAGCCCCAGGAAACATAAGGACGAAGCTGGAACGCGCTCTGCCATACCAACTCTGGCCCGAATCCGAGGGACGGCATCGGGGGGCCTGGATCCCAGCCTTCAAATAGCCAAGCTTGCTCGGCAAACAAGGACCCATAGAGCGCGATGTCCCACGATTTCTTCTTGTATTGGAATACCATAGGTCGGAATTCGATCATGGCCGCAACAACCCCATCGCCCCGGGTTCGGGTGCGGCCGTATCCGGACAACAGCTGTTCGGCACCCATTTCATCGCGCCATCGACCGCTCACTAAGTCTTGCTCGAAAAAGGGTTTTTTGCCGATGACGTGGTCCACTGCGAGGCGCGCGCCAAACACCCATCGCGGGTTTTTGATCGCCACCCACTTGGAGATCTCGGCGTGCAGAGTGGCCATGGGGACAAACTCTGCTTTCTGAGCGATCGCTCCAAAGTCTCTTTCGGCGGTTGCGGTGCCGCCGAGACCGATGCCCACCTCGCCCCGGTGCCCCGTCGACGGAAGTGGCCACCGATCGGTCGTATCAAAGCCGATTCCACCGCTGACTTCAAAGTTGAATCCGCCCCCGATTCCGAAGGGAGCTTCCTCGGCGAGGCGTCCGTCGAGATCCGGCTCTACGACCAGATATCTACTATAAACCTGAACATAGGGCGACCAGCTCTTCCCTTCGAGCGGAAAGGCGATCCCCACGAATCCGGACGGCCCAACGGCGAAATTTCCGCCGTCTTGCTCGAGATCGACGCGATTGAGCACATCTTTCCCGCCCAACCCGGCATAGTGCATGTCGGTCCATTGATTGAACGTGATCTGCGAGGAGAGCGTTAGTTTCTCGCCTTTGTGATCAACGCGAACCCAGTGATCTTGGTATTTGAAGCCCCAAGTGGACCACACACCAAACGAAAACATCCATTCATAGCCGTAAGCTTTGTCGACGCGGCGGGAGTGGATCTCGCCCCCAAACCCCAGGCCAACGCCGTCGATCGAATTGTAAGACGCCGCGGGGATCATGATCGGATACCATTTTACCCCCGCTTTTCCGAAATTGGGATCGACGGGGCGGACCTCCGCCGCGGGTGGTGTGCCTTCGGTGGGCATGACCTCGGACGGCGCATCGCCTGCCCAAGCCGCCGCTGCGAGCCATAGTCCTGTCACATGCCCCCCGGCCCTTTCTACCGCAATCGACAGCGCGTGGGGTGGAAGTTACCCAAAATCATGGCTTCTCTGCTTGAACGTTGGCCCTCGCTTTCCGTGCCATACGTCGACCTCGGGGCACGCCCGGTTCGGGTGTTCTCGGCTCGGTTTGATGGGCGACAGGTGGATGTTCTGGACGAGCGGGAAGCGGCACCGGATTACGGTGGAAATAAGGTTCGAAAGCTGGAGTACCTGCTGGCTGAGGCGGTGGCGCGGGGGGCGACGGATCTCATCGCCACCGGAGCCGCCGGTTCACATCATGTGCTAGCAACCGCCATTTATGGGAAACGGCTCGGGCTGAAGACGCATGCCGTATTGATCCCGCAGCCCGACCATCCCCACGTTCGATCGCAATTGTCGGCGATCGCGAGAGAATGTGTGGAGGTCTACCCGACGTCCGGTCCGATCGCGGCTGCGGCGCAGGTGGCTTGGTTGTTGAGCCGGCTTCGGTTTGGGGCAACGCCGTATTTGGTGCCTGTCGGCGGATCAAATGCGGCCGGAACGGCGGGCTGGCTCAAAGTGGGCCTCGATCTTGCGGATGGCATGAAGGCGGGTACCCGGCCTCAGTATCGCGCCGTGTATGTGGCGGTGGGAAGCGCGGGCACGGCGGCGGGCCTGCTCGCAGGCCTTCGTTTGGGTGGAGCGACCACTGAGGTGGTCGGCGTTCGAGTGGTTGAACCTTTCTTTAGTCGAAAGAAGCGGGTCCTGCGGATGGCGAAGGCTTCCGTCGATTGGCTGCGGAAACATGGAGCGCCGGTTGAAATTCCTGCTTTGGACGGGTTTCGGCTTCAGGTGGGTTGGTATGCCGGAGGATATGGTCGCACGGACGAGCGCATTCGGCAGGTCATAAAAACCGCCGCCAACGCAGGCTGGGCCCTGGATCCGACCTACACGGGCAAGGCGTTGGGTGCCTGCCTTGAAGAACACACCGGAGAACCAGTGCTTTATGTGCATACGGTGGACGGCCGCCCGGATCGAGACGACCCCCTCCCCGAAGGGTTGAGGGCGTTGCTTATAGACAAGTAACTTGTCTATTTGGTCGCGGATACCGCGCTGCAGACCGCATCAAAATCGGGGCGATCGAGAGCGGTTTTCCCCTGCCAGGACCAAGAAATCCTGCGGTCGGGCGCGACTACAAAAACGGCGGGTACTCGCGTCAACGGCCCTGGGCGACCGTGCCCATAGGACAGGGTGGCCACATAGCCAGGCAGCCGGCGCCAGCTCTTAATCAAAGTTCGTCCCAAAAGCGGATCTTGGCCGACATTGTATACCCGATACAGATCGCCATCGTCGGGTAGCAGAATCAC
>SYKL01000167.1 GCA_005797785.1 Pseudomonadota bacterium
CGGCGGAAGGCATCGGACAATTCCAAGAGTACAACCGTTCGTTTCGCCTACTGCTGGAGCTCTCGAGTGGACCGCTCGGGTCGCCGCCGATCTCCACCCAGTATCCAACGGACGAAGGGCGTTATGCGTTGGCGATCGCGTCCGAGCACCTGGGCGCCGGAAGGTACGAAGAGGCTGTACTTTCGTCCGTATATGGAGTTTCAAGCTACCCTGAATTGGAAAGCAGCTTTCGCGCGATCGCCGAAGTGGCTCGCGACCATCATTTTCGCGGCCTCAGCGTAGCGGGAACCGAAGGAAGCAAGCCTCCGATCAAGGGATACGAGGTATTTCAACGTCCCAAAGAGCCGTGGCAAACACCAGGGCAGAAGTACGGTCATCCCGACAACATGGCGCGGTTTCGTGCAGGGTTTGACGTAGGGCTTTCCACGGGTTTTCGTGCCGAACTGACGTTAAATCGGCGCGTTCTCGATGGGTTCGGCCTGCGCGTTGGCGGGAACATCGTGGTGTTCGACCAGGTGGTGGGCGTCGGAGATGCGGTGTTCTATATGGACTTTCGGTTGACGAAGTCCTGGCAGATCGAGCCGGTGGTTGGCGCGGTGATCAGCTACGGTTGGATGTATCCGCAGACGGGATTGGCGGTTCAGTACGATCCACCTGGACCTTTTCAGGCGAACCTCGGTGGACGAATTGGGGTGGGGCCGTCCTTCACTCCGGATGCCTCGGTAGGCTTCATCTGGTAGTAAAGCACTTTACTATGTAGGGATTCCCCGCTTGGTAACGAGCTTACTGAACAGGACCCAGGAGAGGTGATCGGTGATTCGGGAGATCCCTCCCCAGAAACCGCCGAACAAGAGTCCGGCGCGATCGAGGCCGATGCACGTCCAAGTGGCCACCCACCCGGCGATCACGAACATCCGATACGCCCACCACAGTGGAAAGGAGTTCAGTTCTGGATAACGCTCATGAAGCCGCCACAGTCGACCGAAAGCCGGAAGGAGAGAACGGAAGTTGAAGCCCAATTGGTAGGCGATGGCGTACACATCCAGCGACATCCAAGGAACGGCGAGCATTCCGCGGTACACATTAGGGTTGAATAGCAGCCGTAGACCGCGCCAACCGGCGTAGGAGCGGGCGATTTCGCGGGAGACGATCCAGTTTAATGCCAGATGTGCCCCTTCGTCCGCGCAGACCTTTTCTACAAAGGCGTCAAATGCCGGACTTTGCAATGCCGGATGGTTCTGAAGGAAGGGGATGGTGCCGGCGTCCAAGAACGTTTCGAACACCGGATTGCTGACCGCGACCAATGCGGCATCCGCGTCGGATTGGGGGTCGATGGTATCGAATTGGTCGAGCACGAGGGCGTTCCCAAGACCGGGAGGTTCGATTTTTCCGTCGTGCAACGCCAGCACCCGTCGAAGTCCATCGGCGTGCCGGCGCTCCTCCTCGGCAAACAGGGCGTACAACGAGCGTAAGTCCTCAGAATCGGAGGCCTGCTCCAGGATTCGAAAGTTGAGACCCGCGATCTCCTCGATGTAGATCACATGATTGAGCAGGCGTTCCATGGCGGGAAGTAGCTTTGGTAATGGGCCTTTCGGCCAAGCGATATCGTCCAGCGACCACTGATGGGCGCTGACCCTTTCGCGGAGGGCGGCGATAGCTCGGATGTCGTGATCGCGGTTGACGGCGATCACCCTACGCCATCGGGCCCAGAACGGCTCTGTTTCGGCGGAGATCCCCCAGTGGGTGATCGCAAAAGCGGCGACCCCGACGATAAAGCCGGATGGAACGTCAATCAGGTAGTGCTGTTTGGTGGTGAGGGTGCAAACGGAGACCACCACCGCCCACAGGACCGGCAGCAGTTTGGCCCATGGACGCTGCAAAAACGCGGCCCAGGTCAGTCCGAGGCTCCAGGCGAGCGCGACATGTTGCGACGGAAAACAATGCGCTGGCGTATCTGAGGCCCGCAAATCGGCGAATTCACGAATCGTCCAGCTGTCGATGGCCGGCAGGGGGTACAGATGACGGGGATAGGTGGTGGGGTAAAGACCGAAAAATACCCAACAAATGCAGGATGCAAGCACGACAGCGAAAAACAACCTGCGGCACGCGATCCGATCCGGCGCCTGAAGAAACGCGATCCCTGCCGCCCAGGTTGCCGTTCCATACAGCCAGATCGTCCATGGCAGGAAGGGGATCGCTTGATCCCACGTGGTCAGCGGAAGAAAGATCGGCGGTCCGTACGGTTGAAGTTTGGCGAGGCCATAGCCGGAGATCATGACCGCACCGGCGATCAGCCAGAGCACCAGGCGTTTGACGATGTCAAAAGCGCTTTTTTTGAACGGCCACCGGATCATTGGCGCCGCTCCACAAACCGAACCGCCAGTTGTCGCAACACGTGCACGCCGGGGTTTTCAGGCCAGCGAGAAATCGCATCCAACGCCCGTTGTTGGTGGGTACGGGCGCGCGAAAGGCAGTCGTCGATCACCGCATACCGCGCCAACTGCAATCGGACTTGTTCCAAAGCGCGCGGATCGTCGGAACCGAGCCAGTCCGCCAATTGTTCGCGCTCGGGCACCGTCATTCGATCGCGCAACAGCAACAATGGCAGAGTGATTTTCCGAGCGCGAAGGTCCGTTCCGGGCCGCTTTCCGAGAGTGCGCTCATCCCCTGAGTAGTCGAGGATGTCATCCACTACCTGAAACGAAAGACCTGCTTCTCGGCCAAATTTTGCCAGATCTCGGTGCGCCGCGGGGGAAGCGTCGGCCCCCAACAAGGCAGCGCACGAAAACAACCGCGCCGTTTTGGCTTCGATCACTCGATAGTATTGGGCGACCGACATCTGGTGATCGCCGGTGTGGGCGAGTTCGGATCGTTGGCCTTCGGCGAGTGCGAGAGCCGCATCGGAAAGCCGCTTTCGTTCACCGGTACTCAGCCGATCGCGTTGCAAAAAAATGCGTTCCAGCACAAACAAGGCCGTCCCCGCCGCAAACGCCTGGGAGGTGGCATGATGCAGGGTGGGATGGCCGCGGCGGATCTTGGCTTCGTCGACGATGTCATCGAGCAGAAGCGATGCTTGGTGAATCCATTCCAGCGCGGCGGCGGCTGGAAGCGCTCCCTCGGGCGGAACCCCCGTAGCTGCTGCGGCGGCGAGGACCAACAGGGGACGAACCCGCTTTCCTCCTTGGTGTTGCAAGTACTGGGTCGCGCGCAAGAATGGTGCGGGACCCCCGGCGGTCCAAGCAGCCATCGCCTGTTCGATCGGTTCAAACCAGAGGTTTTCAAAATCGGTCCCTCGGCGTACTTCGCGAAGGGCCGGGGGAGGGGTGCGCTTGGGCTCCCAACGCCGAAAGATGCGTTGATCGTCGAATGTGAGCGGACTGGCGGCGAGTTCCGACAGCTGTTCGGCGATTCGCGCGGCGGGCAAGGCCGAAAGACACTGTTCGAGCGAGGGAAACGGCTCAAGTGTGGCATCGAGCGCCCATGCCGCGGGGGTGTCGGTGGCTTCCAACCGACCGATCGAGGCTTCCAACCGAAGGCCCCCCGCGGTGGCCCAGCGAAATAGCGGGCGATGAAGGTCGGAAGGGATCTCTCCGGCCACGATCGCTGTGGCCACAATCCCTCGAAGAAACAGGATCATCTCCGGGATAGGGTTGGAACCCCAGTTTTTTGGGAATAAGACTTCGTGCAAGGCTTGGGCGCGGGGCGATTCGCGGCCTGAGAAGGCATCCCAAAGCTGCCGAAATGCGCGCACGTCGGCTTGAAACAATTCCTCTTGGTGCGGAGCGCCTGGATGCACGCGCTGGTTCCAGAGCTCCACCGCCGCGATTCCAATGCGAATGGCCGATCGGGAGGGCGCGCGGCCGTATTCCCGGGCCAGGCGAATCACCAGGGCCCCACCCCACCCAAATCGAGGAAGGTCCGTTGGAATATCGATCTGCCACCGTTTTAGGCTCGCGGTAATGCGCGGCAGCTCAGGGTCGATCAAACCGCGCAGCTCTGGAGTGGAGGTTACCCCTCGTGAAACGGGCTCTGGAGAGACGGGCATGCGGAAAACCTGCGAAGTGAGCGGGTAGCCCGATCCGCGCCGGTTTTCAACTATTGACACGTCAATAGTTGACGTGTCAATACCGCCACCGGTTGATGCGACCTCGGATCTGCCCTTTTCGGCCCACTTCGGGTAGATTGTGCGCGCTGGGGGAAAGATGTCTGACCTGTTGGCCGCTCGTTCACAGATGGCGATGTCCCTCGGGTTTCACATCCTGTTTGCAGCTGTGGGCATCGGCATGCCGCTGCTGATGGTGATCGCGGAGGGGCTGTACCTGCGCACGAAGGATCCGGTGTACCTGTTGCTGGCGAAAAAATGGAGCAAGGGAACAGCGGTATTGTTTGCAATTGGAGCGGTTTCTGGGACGGTGTTGTCGTTTGAACTGGGGCTGCTCTGGCCGAAATTTATGGCTCAGTATGGTTCGGTGATCGGCATGCCGTTTTCGATGGAAGGATTTGCCTTTTTTCTTGAGGCGATCTTCCTTGGCATCTATATGTACGGATGGAAGAGGGTTCCGGCGATAGTGCATCTTTTGTCAGGGGTCGCCGTCCTTTTTTCTGGGATTTTTTCTGGGCTCTTCGTGATTTGCGCCAATGGGTTCATGAACACCCCTGCGGGCTTTCGCATCGAGGATGGCAAGATCGTCGACATTGACCCTTGGGCGGCCATGTTCAACCCGGCGGCGCTCGCGGAAGGGCTGCATATGACCACGGCGGCGTTCTTGTCGGTCGCCTTTTTGGTGGCGGGCATCCACGCATTCATGCTGCTCAAAGACTCGAAAAATCCCTTCCATCGTGCCGCGTTGGGGATTGCGCTCGCCGTAGCAGCGCCGATGTCGGTCTTGCAGGGGGCGACCGGCCATATGGCGGGCGAGACGGTCGGCGAGACCCAGCCCGTGAAATTGGCGGCGATGGAAGCTCATTGGGAAACGGAGCGGTGGGCGCCGTTTCGGATCGGCGGTTGGCCCGACGTCGAGCGCCAGGAGACCCGGTATGCCATCGAAATTCCGGGCTTAATGTCGTTCCTCTCGTATGGAGACCCGAACGCCGAGGTCAAAGGGCTAAAGGACTTTCCTAAGGAGCTGCATCCACCGGTTCCGGTGGTTCATGTGTCCTTTCAAATCATGATCGGCGCCGGTGTGTTCATGATGGCGGTCGCCGGCATGGGGGTCGCGTTGGGGCTGTGGAAGCGGAAGTTGCCGGACAGTCCATGGTTTTTGAAGGCAGTGATACTGGCCTCTCCGATGGGAATGATCGCCATCGAGGCCGGCTGGGTGGTGACGGAAGTGGGCCGACAACCTTGGATCATTCAGGGTGTGCTCAAAACCGCGGATGCGGTGACCCCGATGCCCGGCTTGTGGGCGCCGTTCTTGGCGTTCTCCCTGTTGTACTTGTTTTTGGGCGCAACCGTTGTGGTGTTGATGATCAATTTGGTCAAACATAGCCCGACTTTCGACGAGAACGAGGCCTAAATGTCCTACGAACTTCTTCTTGCCGGAATTCTGGTGGTGGCGCTGGTGGCGTATTCGGTGACCGCCGGAGCGGATTTTGGCGGCGGTGTATGGGACCTTCTTGCGTTTGGACCGCGCGCCCGAGCCCAGCGGGAGATGATCGCCCGGGCGGTCGCGCCGATCTGGGAAGCCAACCATGTTTGGCTGATTTTCGTCATTGTGGTCCTGTTTGTATGCTTTACGCCGGTGTACGCGGTGATTGGAACCGCGCTTCACATTCCGCTCACGCTGATGTTGTTCGGAATTGTGCTGCGCGGGGCGGCGTTCGCCTTCCGCTCTTATCACTATGGACCGAAACAATTCTATTGGGATGCGGTGTTTGCCATTTCCTCGCTGGTGACGCCGGTGGCGCTCGGGATGTGCGTGGGGGCGGTCGCCTCGGGAGCGATCGATGCGGATGTGGACGGTACAGTCCGGTCCGACTTTTTTTCCTCTTGGCTTGCACCCTTTCCCGTTTCGGTGGGCGCATTTACCTTAATTGAGTTTTCATTTTTGGCGGCGTGCTATCTTACGTTGGAAGCGGAACATGAGGCGTTGCGCGAGGACTTTCGGCTGCGGGCGATCGGTTCGGGGATTTTGACGGCGGTTTTGGGATGGTTGGCGTTTGCGCTTGCTTATCAAGGGGCGCCGCTGATCTTTGCAGGGATCGCTGGAAATGTCATGTTGATCGCCGGAATTTCCGTTGTGGCGCTCAGTGCGGTCGGCGCATTGTTCGCGCGCAAATACCGTTTAGCGCAAATTTTAGCGATTTCACAGGTGTCCCTCGTGGTTTTGGGGTGGGCGAACGCTCAGTTTCCATACCTGGTGGTTCCGGACCTGACGGTGCACAATGCGCATGCCTCCGATGCCGTGATGGAAGGAGCCTTGGCCGTATTGGCGATCGGAAGCGTGGTTTTGGTCCCGTCATTTGTGTATCTGTACGCGGTATTCAAGGGCTGGCGCCAACAAGGTTAGAGCGCGCCGTTCAAAGGGTTCCTCGCCACAAAAAAAGTTGGCCTACCGGATTGCGCCATATGTATGGTCAAAGCGTTGTTGTTTAAGTTACGTCACAAATCGTCGCTATCGCGATCGGCGCCATAGGCGTTTGGAGTCCCAAGGTGTACAATGCGCGTGGGGTGTCGGAGGCCACGTGGCGGAAGTGCTCCTGTTGAACAGCGACTACAGTCCGATTCGCGTTGTGAGCTGGGAACGCGCGATCACGATGCTTTTGTCAGAAAAAGTCTCGTTGGTTGCGCAATATGCGGATCGTGTCATTCGTTCGCCTTCGACCACGCTGCCATGGCCGGCGGTGGTGATGTTGAAGGCCTACTCGAAAATGCAGAATCGGGTTCGCTTTAATCGCGCGAATGTGATGGCGCGCGACCTGTTTCGTTGTCAGTATTGCGGGCTTGCCCCGAAAACCCGGGAAGGACGTCCGCAGCCGGGTGCTCTGACCCTGGATCATGTGGTGCCGCGGGCGCAATCTCGAGATGGAACCGTGGTGATCCAGGGACGACGGTTTCCGTTGACCGGTTGGGAGAATGTCGTCGCCTGCTGCAAGGATTGCAACCGGAAAAAAGCAGCGCGTACGCCAGAACAAGCGGGGATGCGTTTGCTCGCGGTGCCGCGGCGCCCGTCGCCGTGGGACGCGGTGCGTTTGGCGTTTGGACGGGCCGTGATTCCCAACGAATGGTCGGATTTTCTGCCGGGGGACGATGTCGTGCTGCGCCGGTGAGCGCCCGAGGGACTATTGAGTGATGGCGACGCCGGCGGAGAAATATACACCCGCAATCTCAACATTCCCATGATTGAACGGAAGGGTGGCGTCGGGCGGGATGACGCGACCCACCTCCATGACCAGGTACTCCTCGGGGGTCCAATCCTCCCAAACGCCGCCATCCAAGGTGTAGCTGCCATCGTCCGTGACGACGCAGGTCACGGTCTCGACGACTTCATCGCCTTCATAGCGGGACAATCGAAGGATGGCCGGATTGGAAGAGCTCCCTGACCACTCGATATACGTCTCGGGATCGACATAGTCTAGGAACAGGTCGACCAGGGGGTAGTCGATGTAGACCTCATTGGGCCACTCGATCGCGTCGTCGAGCGACAATTCGGGCCAAGGAGCGGTTTCCTCGCGGGTCAAGGAGAAGGTCGCTCCGGCGTCCCAATTGAGATTTTCCGAGTAGAAGTAGGCGCCGTTGGGGGAAAGCGTGATGCTATCGCCGTTGTCGCTGACCAGCCGGGGTGCCGGCGCCTCGACGGGATAGGGGTCGAAAGTGGCGCTCCAGCCAGATGCACAGTCGTTGAGCTCGGGGGAATAGCGATCGTAGAGGGTGAGGTCGGTCGGGTGAACAAACCGAAAGTAGGCTTGCCCATCGTCTTCAATATCGGAGGGCCAACCGACCCCTTGGTAGTGGTACCAAGCGACCATGCCGATCGCGCCGGTCAGATCCGTGGAATCTTCCCAGTAGTAAAAACTATCGTCCAATGAATCATTTCCGCCGTTGGCCGAAATGGATACATCGACGAAGCCTTCAGCCGCCTGGGGTGGGGTGCGGACGCTGATGATGCTGCCTTCGACAGTCAAAACTTCGGCATCTTCGCTGCCGAATTGAACGGAAACGGAGTCCACGTCATGGGAAAGGCTGAGGATGATCACATCGTCGCCTTCGGTCGTCCCCTGATCGGGGTTGACCGAGAGCAGCCGAAGATCCTCGGTATCAGAGTCGCTCTCGGAATCCCGGCCGACGTTGATCCTTTCGGTGACTTCGGTCTCCGAAAGCCAACAACCGCTGATGGAAGCCCAGGCGAGAGTGTAAAGCACGGGTCGCATGAGCCCCATCATGGCATGTTTTTCGCTTTTTCGCCCGTTTAGGCTACCGCGGATGTTGGGCGTGGGCCGCGAACGGCTGTCAGAAGGCGTTCGAAGAGATCACCTTCTTGAAGCAGACGTTCCCGAACCTTTTCCCGGCCTTGCCCCAGGCGGGTGTCACCCCAGCTGTACCACGAGCCGCTCTTTTGAATGATCTCGTTCGCCTCGGCAAGATCGATGAGATCACCGGCGCGACACACACCGCGACCATAGATCATGTCGACTTCCACCGTTCGGAACGGTGGGGCGAGCTTGTTTTTGACGACTTTGATTTTGGTCCGAGCGCCGATCACTTGGTCGCGTTCGGTGACGGAGCCGATCCGCCGTATGTCGAGTCGGACGGAAGCGTAGAATTTCA
>SYKL01000168.1 GCA_005797785.1 Pseudomonadota bacterium
CTGAAACAAGGCGGCTACGACTGGGGATTCCTTGCGTTCGCCGTGGGATACGGTGGGTCGATGGTGTGGTTCGGCAGCTCTGCCGGCGTCGCGTTGTCCAACAAATTCCCGGAAGCCCGCAACGCAGCGGCCTATGTTCGCCACGGCTGGCATGTCACTCTGGCGTATGTCGTCGGCTTCTTCATCATGTACGGTGTGCTGGGCTGGCATCCGCACGCGACGCATAAAACGGCTCCCGAGGGGCATGTCGAAGAACACGCGGCTCCCGACGCCGGCGGTCACTGATCCCCCGCTCAAGCTTCGCTACAAATAGACAAGGGGTTGACGATCCGATCGTCAACCCCTTGACCTTTTGGGCGCGCCCCTTCGGGTCGGCCGCCTACGGGGTCGGCCCTGCGGCCTCCGTTTTCGCAAGCTCAAACCTCGCTACGCTCGCCCTCCGCCCGCCTCGCGCTCAGTGCTTCCGTTCGGGGTTCGGATACCCCAACTGTGCGATCCGCACGAGATCGTTGTCCGTCGGACAGATCCCTTCCTCCTTCTTCACACAGGCACCGCACGAAACCACCGTATTTCCCTCGCGATCGCGAATGTCGTCGCCGCAACTGCCACCGCGTAGCGGCTTGCGCTGCAGAAACAGCCCCGTCGCGAGACCGAGCATGCTGAGGGCCACCAAGCCCGATGTGAATACGAGCAGTTCCATTACTTCAGCAACGTAGCCGATTCGGGAGACATCCACCGCTTCATTCCCGGGGTTCCGCGCAATACGGGCTCCGGATCCCCTTCATAGACGATCAATGCCTCCAAGTCCGGCCGAGCCTCCAACAGCTCTCGGCCTGGATCGCCCAGTACCATCAGAATCGTGGCCCACCCGTCGGCCTCCGCGGCCGTTGGGGCGATCACGGTAGCACTCAGAATTCCCCGTTCCACCGGCATTCCCGACATTGGATCCAGGGTGTGCACAATCCGCACACCCTCCACCTCGTATACATTTCTGTAGTTACCAGAGGTAGAAACGCCACAATTACTAACATCCAACGTCGCCAGGAGTTCAGCGCCCATCTCGGTGCCCCCTTTCGGGCGATCGACGCCCAAACGCCAGCGCCCCCCCGAAGCACCCGCACCGTCGACTCGAACTTCGCCACCGACCTCGACCATGTGATCAGGGATGCCCAACGCCGAAAGCTCCAGGGCAACCGCATCGGCCGCATACCCTGGAGCAATGCCGTTGACGTCGAAGGTCGTCCCGCCCGCGTCCAAGGTCGGTCCACCGATGCCGTAGCCCAGCTGCACCTTCTCCCAACCGACCCGCGCCCGAGCGGCGGCGAGCTCGTCCGCCGACGGCAGGGTCGTGCGGCGTTCCCCGTGCAATCCCCAAAGCTCAGTCAACGGGCCGAGCGTTGGCTCGAAGGCTCCCCCGCTCTCGCGGGCCAGATTCAGCGCCAAATCGACCACATGGGCGGATTCCGCCGAGATTACAACCGGGCCTGTTCCGCTCTGCGCCCGAGACAGGTCGCTGTCCGGCTTCCACGTCGAAAGGCGGGAGTCAATGCGTTCAAACACCGCTTGAAGCGCCGTCACGACTTCCTCGACCGGCGGCGCCCCCTTCGCTTCCACATATTTGACATGCCAATCCGAGCCAAAAACCTCCCCTTCGAGGCTGATCATCTGTGGCTCAGGTGCCTGGCACGCCAGCAATGCAAGCCAGTACATCAGCTTCCGAAGTCGTCGAAGGCGATCTGATCCTTCGGAACACCCAAATTATCCAGCATTTTCGTGACCGACGACAGCATGATGGGGGGCCCGCAGATGTAGTATTCGCAGTCCTCGGGCGCGGGATGATTCTTCAGGTAGTTGTCCAACAACACCTGATGAATGAACCCCTTGAGGCCCGTAAAGTTGTCCTCGGGAAGCGGCTCCGAAAGCGCCAAGTTGAACTTGAAGTTCGGGTACTCGCGTTCAATCGCTCGGAACTCTTCCTCGTAAAAGACCTCCCGAAGCGAACGGGCGCCGTACCAGTAGGACACCTTGCGATGCGTCGTCTTTTCCGTATGGAACAGGTGAAACAAGTGTCCCCGCAAGGGCGCCATACCCGCACCGCCGCCGATGTACACCATTTCACGATTGGTCTTCTTGATGTGAAACTCACCGTAAGGCCCGCTGACTACGACCTTATCGCCCGGCTTCAGATTGAAGATGTACGACGACGCCTTGCCTGGCGGCAGGTCCCACTGCTTCGGAGGCGGCGTTGCAATACGAACATTGAGCATCACGCGCTGCCCTTCGGCAGGGTGGTTGGCCATGGAGTAGGCGCGAATCACCTCCTCGGTGTTCACGGCCCGCAAATCCCACAACTTGAACTTGTCCCAATCGGGGTGGAATTTCGGCTGAATGTCCATCGTCTTGAACGAAATGTCATACGGCGGGATTTCAATCTGAATGTAGTCGCCCGCGCGGAAATTCAGCGTTTGACCGTCGATGATCCGCAGATCGAACTGCTTGATGAACGTGGCTACGTTGTCGTTGGAGGCGACCTCGCACTGGAATTTCTTAATTCCAAAGACCGAATCTGGAACCTTGACCTTCAGATCGCCCTTCACCTTGACCTGGCACCCGAGGCGCCAATGGTCTTTGCGATCCTTGCGGTTGATGTGGCCAAACTCGGTCGGCAGGGCGTCGCCGCCCCCCTCAAGCACTTGGCATTTGCACATCGCGCAGGTGCCACCGCCGCCGCACGCCGACGGCAAAAACACATTCTGCGCACTCAACGCCGAAAGAAGCGACACCCCCTGGGGTACCTGCACCTTTTTTTCGTCGTTGATGGTGATGGTCACCAGCCCCTGGGAAACCAGGAACCGGCGTGCCACCAACAAACCTATCGTCAGCCCAAGAATGACGGTCGTAAACACCGTCATCGACATCGCGACATACACCGGATCCATCGCGTCTCCCTACAGTTGGATGCCGGCGAACGCCATGAATGCGATCGCCATCAGGCCGGTCGTGAGCATCGTAATTCCCAATCCCCGCAATGCCGGCGGAATATTGCTGTACCGAAGTTTGTACCGGATGGCCGCCATGGTCACAATCGCCATTGCCCACCCTGTGCCCGCCGAAAAGCCGAACACGCAGGACTCACCGAAGCCGTATTCGCGCTGATCCATAAATAGCGATGCACCGAGCACAGCACAATTCACAGCGATCAACGGTAAGAAGATGCCGAGCGCGTTGTAGAGTGCTGGGCTGAACTTGTCCAAACCCATTTCCACGAACTGCGTCATCGCGGCAATCGTGGAGATGAACACAATGAACGTCAGGAAGGAGAGATCCAGATCCGGCAGGCCCATCCAGGCCCAAGCGCCCTCACGTAGGAGAAAGTGCTTTAAAAGCCAGTTCAACGGAGTCGTGA
>SYKL01000169.1 GCA_005797785.1 Pseudomonadota bacterium
AACGATGAAGAGACCATCCTGAATGTGGCTTACAAGTTCGCCGATTGTCAGTCGTTCATGATCGCGTTGACCCGGTCGGTCGAGGGTTCGGTTCGCGCCTTCGTGGCCACCAAAAAGCAGTCGGAAGTGTTGAGCCTGCGCCGTGAAATCATCGAATCGGTCAAAGACCAGCTCGATCAGGCCTTGGCTACGTGGGGCTACCACCTGATCGATCTGCAGATGAACGACATCGGGTTTGACGAAGAGATCTCCCGGTCGATGGCCAAGGTGGTCGCTTCTAGCAATCTTAAGGCAGCTGCCGAAAATGAAGGTCAGGCGCTGTTGATCACCAAAACCAAGGGCGCTGAAGCCGAGGGCAATGCGATCAAGATCGCCGCCGAAGCCGAGCGTCTTGCGGCTCAACTTCGAGGGCAGGGCATTGCGTTGTTCCGGGCGGAAGTGGCGAAGGGTATGACCGAGGCGGCGAACGAAATGACCCGTGCTAACCTGGATGTCAGTTTCCTGCTGTTTTCGATGTGGACGGAATCGCTGAAGCACTTCGCCGAAAATGGGCGGGGGAATGTGATTTTCCTGAATGGGTCGGCCGATTCGATGCAGGAGACCATGGCCCAGTTGATGGCGATGAACCAGCTCAAGAACATCAAAGATGACGTTCAATTGGAAAACCTCTGATAGTGAATACTGATACATCGAATTTCCTCGAAATCGTGGAATTTGATGTACCGGTCACCGCAGGCGAACCATGGGCTACCTTACTCGGCTTTGGGGAAGCATTCGAATGTCGCCGGAGGCATACGCGATTCTGGAGTCGATCACCGGCTTAGAATGGGCGTTTGAACACGAGACCATCATGTCGTACTTGGATGAGAGCATGCGGTACGATGGCGCGGCGATGGTGTTCGACTCCAAGCGCAAATTGTACCATCATCGGGCATTTTTCGATCTGGTTGCGGCGGTGAAGGATGTGCCGGGCGTCGACGAGGTTCGGCAGGAGGGTGAAACCTACGACGCCTGGTATGCCACTGGATCTTTCTTCGTTCGGCCCGGGGGATGGGCGTATATCGGGGAAGGTCCGATGTTCAACGTCGGCCCCGAACATCCGGATCACCGGAAATGCATGGGCCCGAAGAGGGCAGCGGTCGAGCAAATCGAGCGGTGGCAACCTGCAACCCCGCTGATTTTGGCCGTTCACATTGACGATCCGTGCGTGGTTGTTCGCCTTCATACGGGACGCCAACTGCGGATTGGATGGTGGATGTTTCGCGAATTGGATGACTGTTGGCAGGATGTCACCGAACGCGAGCGTTGCCGGCCGGTGAGCGGTGGGGCTGAGCTCGCTTGGTTCAAGGAGGATGGTTCTGAACGCGAGTGTGTGCACCGCGAGCAGCTGCTTAAATGGGCGGAATGAGGCTTGAATTTCCCGGAACGATTGTAGCCGCTCGGAGTGACCACCCTACCGTTATTCAAATAGGTCATTTTCGTCGTTAAAAGCGGACATGCTCTCGATGATCCACGGACCCGACTCAAACGCCTCCGGGTAGAACCTCAGCACGATCTCCCAGTCGCCGTCCAAAATCTCTGGTGCATCCAAGGAGAGGCAGCGGGCGCTCACTTCGAGGCGTCCGTCGGGCCATACCTCTTCGACCACGCCACCTAAAATGCCCCATCCTCCACCCGCTTCCGGCGTGACGTGCACCTGGAGCTCGACCCGATCGCCGACGGCCGGGGGGCGGTGTTTGTCCAGGGCGGGGGCTGAGCCCCGGGCACGCGCGTCGTTTCGGTGAAAGCCCGCCTGAATTCCGGGCGGAAGACGCCAGCTGCTGCGATCGATGGCCATGGGAACTACCGCGCCTGGGAACGCCATAACCCCTGTGTATCCTCCCCTAACACCCACAGGCTGCCGTCCGCGGAAATCGCCACCGCCGGAGCCGGCAACGCGTCCGGGGTGACCGAACCGTCAACCAAGTTTACCAATGAAGTGCCCACCGCCGCGACCGATTGCCCAGGTAGACGCACCGCATGTTGCCCTCCCACCCCCGCCGCCAGCCGGCGCGACCCGTCCAACGTCCACAGCTCCCAAGCGCCGGTGTCCGAGAGGGCCAGCACGTTTTCGGCGATGATCAGATCGGTCACCCGCTGCGTGGCCTCCTGATCCGCAAACAACGTGAGAGCGCCGAAGGGAGTTCCTATGGAGGGAGGAGCGAATCGGGTGGGTCCGCCGCCGATGTTCACCGAAGTACCGATCCAGGTGCCGGCTTCGGTCCAGGCGATGGCGGTGGGCGGCAGTTGGCGAAGTTCTCCTCTTTGAAGGGTGCAATCCGCAGCGACGGTGAGCGAGGTGCCCCAGACGCCGGTTTCCATGCCTTGAAGTACCCCCAGCACCGCTTCGCCGGAGGGCGACACGCCCAAGATCTGCTCGGCTTCGGAGGATTCGCTGGAAGTGCAAACCGGGGTGCCGTCCACCGCGCGTACCAAGCCCTGGCCGTTCAGCACCCAGAGGCTTCCATCTGGAGCAAATTGCAGGTCGCGGACTCCGGTCCCCAAGTTCCATTGGGTTTGCAGGCTTCCATCGAAGCCAAGCACGCGGATCGGATCGCCCGCGGCGTGAACCAGGCGTTGGCCGAGGGGATCAAAGGCGACGGGTCCGGCGACCAGGTCGGCGACGTGCTGGAAGGGGGGCTCCGCAGGCTCGGCGGGTGGTGGGCTCGGCTGGCAGGCGATGGCGCCGAGGCTTGCAAGAGTGAGGTTCCTTTGGCCCGAGTGTCGCACGCTGCCTCCGTTCGGTAGCGTACACCATGCTGTAGCGGACGGCATTCTTTGGATGAAAAATAGGAATCGTAGTGAGGGATATGAATCTATTATTTATAGATATTATCTACACTGTTTTTTCATCTGGAGAAATCAGTTCATGGTCAATCCTATGATTTGGACGTAAATCGGCGGCCGATGAACCGACAATCTACATTCCATAGACCAACCCCTGGCACGCCACTTGCATTGCCTGTTCTCGGAGGCACACCATGTGGTGGTTATCGGTTTTCTCGTTGCAAGCTTTGGCGGTGGAAGGGCTCCCTCTGGAGAGTACGACCTTTGATGTGGACGTTTCCGGCCCGTATGCGGACATCACCATCGAACAGACGTTTTCCAACCCGAACGTCGAGTATCTGGAGGCGACGTACACCTTTCCGTTGCACGCGGAAGCGGCGGTTGATGGCATGGAAATGCGGATGGGCGACCGGGTGGTGCGCTCCGAGGTGAAGCTGCGGGATGAAGCGCGCGAAGAGTTTGAACGCGCCCGCGAGGAGGGGCATGCCGCGGCGTTAACCGAGCAAGAACGCCCGAATGTGTTTACCCAATCGGTGACGAACATTCCGCCGGGCGAAAAGGTGGTGGTGAAGCTGCATCTCACCCAGCCGATGACTTGGTTGGATGGCAGTTGGCAGCTGCAACTTCCGTTGACGGTGGGGCCGCGGTTTCAGCCGTCGTCCGCGTCGGTGGAACCGATGGTGGACCCGTTGATTTCTACCGGTGCAACGGGGAATAAGGTGGACATCCATGTGCGGTGGGACATGGGCACCGAGATCGCGGCGGTCACCAGTCCGACCCACGAGATTGCGCCCAGGGGCGACGAGTTGACCCTCCGGGGGATCGCCGCGGATCGGGATTTCGTCCTCGATCTTGATCCGGTGGACGGTGAACCGGTGAGCAGCCTGTTGGTGGAAGGCGACCACTTTGCGTTGACGCTGGAGCCGCCGGAAACCCCGCGCGCGGACCAGATTGCGCCTCGGGAGCTGGTGTTCGTCATCGATACGTCTTGCTCGCAGTCGGGAAAGCCGATGGAGCTTTCGAAGGAGCTGATGGAGGAGGCGCTCGAAAATCTCCGACCGAGCGATACCTTTAAGCTGCTCAACTTTTCGAGCACCGTCGCAGAACTGTCCCCGGACCCGTTACCGGCGACCCCCGCCAACCTTGCGCGAGGCTTGGCGTATGTGGAGGGTTTGGATGCGGACGGTGGCACCATGCTGCTGGACGGGATGTTAGCGGCGTTGGACGCGCCGATCGACCCGGAACGCAAGCGGGTGGTGGTGTTCCTGACCGACGGCTATGTCGGCAATGAAACGGAGATTCTGGGCGCCCTTGAGGATCACCTGGGTTCCTCCCGCATGTTTACCTTTGGCGTTGGAGGCAGCGTCAACCGGTACTTGATCGACGGGATGGCCGAGGTGGGGCGCGGGTTTTCGCAGGAGGTGTTGCTCGAGACCCCGACGGAAGAGGCGGTGGAAGCGTTCTACTCGCGGATCGCCACTCCGGTGCTCACCGATGTGGAACTCGATTTTGGGGCTGCCGACGTCTCGGGGGTTTACCCGAAACGGTTGCCGGATGTGTTCGCCGGTTATCCGATCCGCGCGGTGGGCCGCTTTGAAGGCGATCTCTCGACGGTTACAGTTCGAGGCAAGCTGGGTGGCAAGCCGTGGTCGCGGAAAGTGGCTGTCGAAGCGGTGGATGATGGAACCGCGATCGGCGCCACCTGGGCGCGGCAACGGATCAAGAGCTTGGAGATGGAGCAGAACTTCGGCGAGGTTCCGGAAGTTTTGTTCGCTCTCCTTATGGGCCTCCGCGCTCGCCTCGAGGAGTTTGCGCGCCACCACTTGC
>SYKL01000170.1 GCA_005797785.1 Pseudomonadota bacterium
ATGACGTGATCGTGCAAATCGCGCAGGTAGGGTTCGGTGGACGGCTGAATCAACGCTATTTCGGAACGCACCAGCACGCTGGTGACATCGCGCAGTGGCAACAACGTTCGGCGAACCATCAACAACTGACGTTTCAACTGGTGGATGGTGTTCAGCACGCCCGGATTCATCGCCTCCAACGCCACATCGTCCAGGCTCTCCACTTGGGCGCCCAAATGCTCCAATGCGACGGCGTAGTGGTCAACCACCGCATCCAACAGTGAATATGCTAAATAGTCGCATCCTTGGCCACGAATTCGGCTCCCCTCTACCCGCAGCCGCTTGCGAATGTTCTCCCATGCGTCGCCGGGCTCCTCCTGAAAGGTAAGGACAAAACGCTGTCCTACAATGATGCTGACCTGCTCGGGTTCGATTCGAATCCCGTTGGCATCGGCGTGCACATTCAGCATCGTCCCCACCACGAAGAGATAGTCGTCGTATTCCTCGCATTTCGGTCGGGTGCCGATCGACAGGATGTCCTCTGTGGAAAGTGGGTGGACGCGAAAGCTCTCGCACAACGCCTGGATCACTGCAGCATCATGCACACCATCGACATTGATCCACGACATGGAGCGGCTATCGACAAAACCTGCGCAGTCCTCCACGCTCAGCCCCTCGCGTTCGTCGAGGTGATCGACGTCGTAGTCGATCACGGTGATATGGATGGGCGTGTTGCGCTTTTCCCCCGTGTAAATAGCGGAACCCGGTGGCATACCGAGCTTTTTCGCTTGGCCGTGTGTGAGCTTGTTCATGGCGCCCCCGCGCAGGGATACCACGGGCGCCCCCAAAAAAAAGAGATAGTCAACGAATTGACTATCTCTTTCAATCCAGATTTCGAACTATTTAGTTCTGAACGTCCGTATCGTTGACGTCCGTATCCGCGACATCGGTGTCCGAGGTGTCCGCCGGGTCGGTTTCGGTGACGTCCGTTTCATCGGTATCCTCGTTCATCGGCGCGCTGCCGTAGCAGGCGGCCAACACCACCGGTGTCAGCACCGCGCCGACGGTGCGCAACATTCGGGCCCCCAGACCCGGGGCCGAACAAAACGGACAAGCTTCCTCACTGGACCGAAGGTGTCGGCCACACTCTTTGCACGGGATCATCGCTCCTCCTCGGTCCATGATAGCAGAGAGTCCGTTGACATCTGTAGAGGGCCCGGTAAAACCGCGCCCTCGATGCAACTCAGACGTCGGTATCCGAGCTCTGATCGTCGGTATCCTCACCAGCGTCGGTGTCGCCCACATCCGTATCCGTGTCCACCACGTCGGTGTCCGAGTCAACCACGTCGGTGTCCACTGAAATGTCGGTATCGACCGGCACATCGGTGTCAGGGTCAGTATCCGGATCGGTGTCGATCACGCCCTCGCACGCCGGATCTTCGGCGTCGATCAGGCCATTACAGTCGTTGTCGAACCCATCCGTGCAATCTTCGGGAATCGCCGCATACTCCGTCCACGAGGCGTCCGTGGCACCCACTTGGTCGTTTGCATCGTCACAATCGCCGCACTCGGTGGTGTAGCCATCGCCGTCCACGTCGGTGCTGCCCTCACACGGCGGACCGCCGTAACAAGCGGCCAAAACCAACGGCGTCAACATCGCCGCGACGGTGCCGTAGATCTTAGAGCCCAAGCCCGGCGCCGAACAGAACGGACAGCGATCCTCCTGATCTCGAATATGCCTTCCACAATCTGTACACGGTTTCACGTCTCCCCCAAGGTCCGGCCCCAAACTCCAGTCTGACACGCCCACGCTGGGGTTCGCCAGCTGAACTTGCGCGCTCGCCGGAAGTCGGCCATCGTGGCGAAATGCACACCATCACACGTAACCGACACGCCCAGTCCAGCGACGCCTTTGCCCCACGGTACGTCGTCTGGGAACTCACCCTCAAGTGCGACCTCGCTTGTCGACATTGCGGCAGCCGCGCTGGCAAAGCCCGAGAGGAGGAACTGTCAGCCGCCGAAGCCCGAGATGTGGTGCAGCAGATGGCCGAAATGGGCACACGAGAAATCACGTTCATCGGTGGGGAAGCGTACCTTTACCCAGAATGGTTGGAGATCGTTCGAGCGGCCACCGACGCCGGTATTCGCGCGACCATGACCACCGGCGCCCGGGCCTTGACCGCAGACCGCGCAAAACAGGCCGCCGACGCGGGAATGAAGTCGATGAGCGTTTCGGTGGATGGGCTGGAAGCGACCCACGACCGATTGAGGGCGGTCAAGGGTAGCTTCAAGAACGCCATCGCCGCGCTCGGCCACATTAAGGGCGCTGGCATGATCGCCACCGCGAACACCCAGTGGAATCTCCTCAATCTTCCCGAACTCGAAGAACTCGGCGAAACCCTATTGAATGCGGGAATTCGCGGTTGGCAGGTACAGATCACCGGACCGATGGGCCGCGCATCGGACATGCCCGATCTGCTCCTCCAGCCGCATCACATGCTGGACTTGGTCCCTAGGCTTGCAAAGTTCTCTGAGATCGCCGCAAAACGTGGATGCAAAATCCACGCAGCAAACAATCTCGGGTATTTCGGTCCATTCGAACAGATCATTCGCTCCGCTACCTGGCAGGGCTGCGTGGCCGGCAAATATACCCTCGGTATCGAATCCAACGGCGATGTGAAAGGTTGTCCCTCCCTTCCCAGCCAACCCTACGTGGGCGGAAACCTAAGGCACAAGCGCCTTCGGGAGATCTGGGAACAAACCGAAGAATTGGCCTTCGCCCGCGACCGGGACCTTGAGGAGCTCTGGGGTAGATGTAAGTCCTGCTACTACGCAGAATCCTGCCGCGGTGGCTGTTCGTGGACCGCGCACACCCTGCTCGGCAAACGTGGGAACATGCCCTATTGTTACCATCGCGCCGACATGTTGGCGCAGGAGGGCCTCCGAGAACGGTTGGTTCGGGTCGAGGAGGCTCCCGGAACGCCGTTCGATTTTGGCCGATTTGAACTGATTGAAGAGCCGGTCAACTCCAAATAGTAAATCGCCTTACTACATCACATATTGTTGTAGACTGTTGTAGGGCGTTCACTGCGGCTTCTGGCCGGTTACTCTGGAACGGGAGGGTGGATGTTTCCTCGGCTCAACGCTTGGTGTGCGGTATTCTTGCTGGCTTGCTCCACTCCACCACCGGCGAACGACACGCCGCCGCCGCCCACCGAAGACCCCCAAAAAGTGGCCATCTCCTCGTTTTGGTCTTGGTTTACCGCACATGAAGCCGAGTACCGAGACCTTTCCGCCGTCGCTGAGCGATTGGACGTTATCGGCGCTGAAATCCGGCGAATTGACCCGGGTCTGTTGGCGGAGTTCACCCTCGATCCCGATGGCACGCGCGTCCTGGTACTCACCGCTGACGGCATTCAACGCCTATTTCCCATCGTAGAGGCGACTGTTGCTGCGGCGCCACCGATCCCCGGGTGGCGAATCCAAGCGTTGCGCCCTGCTTGGGCCACCCCGGACACAAACCTCCAGTGGAAAGAGCAAACGCTCTCTTTCGGCGATTTTTACGCCGCATGGGACGCAGCTACCCCAGCGAACGTCCAAATTTACGTCCCGCTCCCCGCGGAAACGACCGAAAAGGACGCGGCTACCCTTGGGTTTGTGGCATTGGACGCCGTACTCGGCGAAAAGATGACCGAAACCCTGGGTGAACTCCATTTCGCCGGCGGTATCCCGCCCGCCGACGCCAAAAACCTGTTTCTACTTGCCGCTCACCTTCAAAGCGACAAAAAGTAAACCGCTTTACTTTCCGCCGGCGATCGCCTGAAGCTCATCGTACCCTGGCATTTCCGAGAGATCCGGAACCACCACAATCTCGATTCGGCGGTTGAGGGCCTTGCCCTCCTTGGTGTCGTTTGTATCCACAGGCTGAGTATCCGCATACGACGCCGCAGAAACTCGCGCCGCAGGCAGTCCTGAATCCACCAACAGCCGCGTCACCGTGATCGCCCGCGCCGCACCCAACTCCCAGTTAGAAGGGAATCGCTCGCTTGCAATGGGAACATTATCGGTGTGGCCCGCGATTTGAAAGTCGCGGTTGGGGATCGACGCCAACACTTGTGCCACTTCAGCGATGGTGACCTGGCCCTCGGCCGAAAGGGTCGCCGACCCGCTCGGAAACAAGATGTCGGTGGCCAGCTCCACGATCATCCGCCCGTCCACCACCTTCACCTTGAGGGTGCCCGAATCGATCATCGATTTGAAGCGCGCAACCAAGTCGCGATATGCGCGAAGACTTGCTTCCGTCTGCGCTTTCCGCTCCTCAAGCTCCTTCAGGGCCTGCCGCATCTTCTCAATATCCGCCTGGAGCGCCCCCGATTCCTTCACTTTGGACGCGAGAGCCGACTGTGCGCCGGACAACTCCCCGGTCAAACGCTCGATCTCAGACTTGAGAGCTTCAATCTCGCCGTTGAGTCTGGAAACGTCGGCTTCAAGCTTGGCGATCTGCTGCGCCTGGGCTCCTTTAGCGGTGTTCAGCTCCTGAATCTGACCATCTTTGGCCACACCCTCCGCCAACGCCGCATCATACTTCTTTTTCGAAACTAGGCAGCCCGTACACAGTACGATCGCCAACAGTCCAACAAAGCGGTTCATCATGCCCCCTCCCCAGCGGGTAGCCTGCGAACCCGCAGATGGCAAAGGGGCACTATCGATCCTGGGTTTTCCAGTCGCCCGCCACCCGCTGGATCACCACGGGCGTCAGACCCGCGAAAATCCGGATGTGGTAGGTACCGAGGTCATAATCCCCCGCCGGCAACATACCGTCGAAACCGCCCGTCTCCTGGAGCACCGCTGCTGCATGCTCGATAGCGCCACGCTCATCTGGAGAAAATGGTATTTCTCTCACAGTTAATGCGATAGCCTTCGCCTCCACTCGCCGCACCGTCAACCGCCCAAACCGCTCGCGCAGCGCTCTCACTTGTTCGTGAACCTGTGCGTCTTCCGGTGCTTTCTGCATAACGACCAACAACCGCTGGTAGGCCAACCAGATGTCACCCCGATTGCGGGCAGCGTCCGCACCCAGCCGAACCACCTCCACCGGCATATCGACCGGAAGAGCTGACATCTCCAAGAACTTGGTCTCCACCCCCGCCCAAGCGTTCTTTTCGGCGAGCCGCACCGTCTCTTCACGAAGCTGTCGAAACTCGGCTTCTTCCTCCATTGTCGCCGCTTCGACCGGAACGGCCAATAGGCAGCCCACAAGCATGAGGCTCGTCCACATCGCCGCCCTCCAACACCAAACTATCCAACGAACGCACCACCCGCGAGAGTTGTCCCTACACAACGGTGTAGCGGATCTTCACGGGACGCCCTTTCCGATGAACAGCGATCGTAATGTCGTCCTCCCTCTTGAGGATCTTCAGCGCTTTATACGCCGACATCACGTCGCGAACCTGGTGACCGTTAACCGACTCCAAGACATCGCCATTACGAAGCCCCATTTGATAGAGCGCCCCGCAAGTCTTCACCTTGGTGAGGCGATAACCATTAGCCCCGTTACCTTTATGGCGCTCTACCGCCGCCAATCGGCTCGCCGCATCCAAGTTTCCGGTGTACTTCCGAAGAAAAGAGCGCTCCACAACAAACCTACCGGCGGATTCTCGGAGGATTCCCGGCTTCGCTTCGTCGACGCAGCCGCCCGCTCCCCTCTTGCCCGTCGTCTTGGCGCTGGTGACATATTGTCCCTTCGGCTTGGAAGACCCTGCTCCCTTGGGAGTCCCCTTCGAGGCGGGTGGAGCGGTACCGTTGACGGCTTCGGGCCGCGGCGGGGCCACCGGTTCGACTTCCGCAGGAACCGATTCCGCCGGCGCCACCACGAGGGACGTCGGGCGTGGGTTCCATTCGGGCAACGCCGACCATTCGCCATCGGACTCCGGAGCCACTTGGACTTCCGGTGGCATCAACGATGTCAGCGACGGCAGGCGCGCAGCGGCCAACAGCGGCAGACAAGCTACAACGGCCACCACGCCCGCTCGGGCAGCGACATCATAGGCATGGTACCAACTCCGCATGTTCGTCCCCAGCAAGACGCCACTGAGACGAACCCGCAGCCACAATCTTCAATCGATCACTTCAGCTTGTACACAATCGTGTAGCTGCTCATGTCGATCTCAAACAACCCGTCCTGATGCCGGACCAACGGGGAAGAGGCGGTTTGACCATTGTAATCGGTGTTACACTTATTGGACTGGTACCAAAAGTGAATCTGACCTTCTGACTCCCAAAACTTGCCTTTCTGCTTGCATTTCGTCTTCTGATCGGTCTGATTCACGACCTGGCTGAACTTACCTTTGGAGGACACTTTCAGCTCGTAGACCCAACCGTCCTTGTCTACGCCCACCCATTGGCCTTCGTAAGGAGCCGCTTGGCTCGGTGGAAACTCGGGTCCCGCGGCAAATGCCGTTCCCGTCCACAGAAAACCGACCATCGCCAACCAGCGCATCTGTCCTCCTCTTGCTTCAGGGAGCATAGGATACGGCGACGGGAACCTCCAGGCCCCCGAACCGCAAACCCACAACCCGTGGAAGGTTGAAGTTTATTCCTTTGGGATCACAGGCGACCGTATGCGCTCATTCGTCCGAATACACTCGCGGCACGCGCGCGTGGACATTGGTCAAGATCTCATAGGGAATCGTACCCGCCCAGCCCGCGAGATCTTCCGCAGTGATCCTTGCTTCCCCTTGCTCCCCGAGGAGAACCACCTCGTCGCCATTGTAGGCTTCGCCTGCTTCCAAGTTCACCATCAGCTGATCCATGCAGATTCGGCCAACGACCGACTTTTTCTGGCCGCGGACAATGACCTCCGCCTTTCCGGACATCGCGCGAAAATAGCCGTCCCCGTAGCCGACCGGAACGGTGATCACTCGAGTGGCCACGTCACTTTGCCAAGTCCAACCGTAGCTCACCGGATGCCCGGCCTGAACGACCTTGAAGTACACCACATGGGAACACCAGCGCATTGCCGGAGCCACGCCGGACAACCGAGGGACCTCTGCGGAGGGGTGGACCCCGTAAATCAAAATCCCCGGGCGCACCAGATCAAGCCACGTTTCGGGGGCCTGGAGAATCGCGCCTGAATTTGCCAGATGGCGTGTGGGGGTCGGAAGGCTGCGCCGCTCATAAAAACGGAGAACCTCCTGAAACCGCTCCAGCTGCAGCGCGGTGGGACCCGGATCTTCCCCATCGGAACAGGCGAGGTGGGAATAAATGCCTTCGATCGCCACATGCGGGCATCGAAGGCTCTCTTCCAACAGCGCACCGGCAGAATACCAATGGATGCCGATCCGCTCCATGCCCGTGTCAATCTTCAGGTGGACCCTCGCCTTCCGCCCAAAGGCGGTCGCTGCCTCCTCAATGGCGCGCAGCTTGTCCACTGAGGACGCCGTTAAAATGAGATCGTGCTCCAAGAAGAGGGGTATCTGACGACCGATGATTCCACCCAGGACCAAGATCGAGCAGGATACCCCTGCCTTACGAAGCGCGATGCCCTCTTCCACATAGGCAACCCCAAAGCACCGTGCTCCCTCCCTTTCGAGGCGCGCCGCCACCGCCTCTAGACCATGCCCGTAAGCATTGGCCTTGAGGATCGGCATCAGCTGAACGCCGCCCACATGCCGCTCGATCGCTCGGTAGTTTCCGGCGATCTGCCCAAGCGAAATCTGAACATGGGTGGGTCGGTGCACGGCCGATCCGTATCCGATGGATCGGCCGTGCGCACATCGACAAGTACTTTACTATTTCAAAGAACGAACCGGCCTACAGCAGTTTCAGTTGGCACCCCGCACCGGGTCTTCGAAAAGGAGACGGCCAGGGTGCGGGAGGCATCGCTTCAAAACCCAACTTTTCTCTCCACAACTCGAACAGCTGCCTAGATGCCAATGCTGCAGACCCACTGCCCCGCATCCTACTTCCAAACCGAGAATCATTGAGCTCTCCGGAGCGCATCCTTCGAACGCCATTCATCACGCGGCCCGCCCGCAACGGCAGCGCCTCCCGAATCCGGTGCTCAAACACTTGAGCGACCGCCCCCGGAAGCCGCAAATCGATCGACCACGCCCAACGCGCCCCAGCGTCCCTTGCCCGCTGCAGGCTCTCCGGCACCAGCGACTCATTGATCCCCGGAATGACCGGAGACACGCTTACTCCCACTGGAATCCCCGCGTCGCTCAACGTCCTCATCGCCCGAAATCGGGCCTCGGGCGGCGGCGCACCCGGCTCGATCTTGCGCTGAAGCTCAGGATCGGCGATGGGGATTGAGAAAGTAACTTTGATGCCTCCAAAAGCCGCTAAGCGCTGCAGAACTTCGAGATCGCGGGTGATCAGCGGCGACCGCGTGATGATCCCCGCCGGATTGCAATAGTCTGCACAAACCTCCAAACATCCGCGTGTGAGCTCATATTTCCTCTCCACCGGCTGGTAGCAGTCGGTCACCCCCGAAAACACCACCTCCTTTCCTTCCCAAGACCGATGATCAAAAGCCTCCCGCAAGAGCTCTGGCGCTCGAAGTTTCACTAGGATCTTTCGATCGAAATCCGAACCCGCACCCCAACCCAAGTACTCGTGAGTGGGACGCGCATAACAATATGCACACCCGTGGGTGCACCCCCGGTAGGGATTGACCGAGGAGTCAAAACCTACATCTGGGCTATTGTTTTCCGAGATGATCCCTCGACTCCGATCCTC
>SYKL01000171.1 GCA_005797785.1 Pseudomonadota bacterium
CGCCTACACCACCGGGGGGCGCGGCGGCGATGTCTGCATCGTGGAAAACCTGACCGCCGACGGCCCAGGCTCTCTGGCTGACTGTCTCGGCCAAACTGGCGCACGCACCGTCGTTTTCCATGTGAGCGGCAGCATTCCCGGTCCGATCACCATCGTGGGCGGCGATCTCACCATCGCCGGTCAGACGTCCCCCAACGGAATTGTGGTCGAAGGTGGCCTCGTTTGCGACAATGTGTACGAGGCCAACGATTGCAACAATGTGGTGATCCGCCACCTTCGTTCGCGCACCGGCGGCGACGGAATGCGCCTTGGCGGGGCACAAAACGTTATTCTTGATCATGTGAGCCTCGGAAATGCCACGGACGAAAACCTCGAAATCTCACGTTCCATGAACATCACCGTTCAATATTCGGTGATCGCGGAGCCGGTCGGCGACCACTACCATTGGGGCGGCCTGCTGATGAATTACAGCACACAAACGCTCCCTCTCGACAACATTAGCATCCACCACACGATGTGGAATGGCGTCTACGGCCGCCTCCCCGAAATGACTTGCGAAGAAAACGGCGACGCCGAAGGGACCAATTGCAGCGGGCATACGCTGCACATCGAGCTGACCAACAATCTTCTGTTCGATGTCTACGACCCGATTTGGTACAACCGCTGCACCACCAACAACGATGGAAACTACTGCGAACCTTCGGAAAACGACTTTTTCTTGGCCATGAATTGGGTGAACAATGTAGCCCACAAACGCTCCACCGCGGACACGCCGATGTTGGAGCCCGCGGTCACCGACGGCCTGAACAACGATCTCTACTTCACCGGAAATGAAGCCTACTTTGGTGACAGTGCCTCCACCTACGCGCCTGACATGGACAGCCGCGCCGAGCGGCACGGTTTTCCAGAGGTCACGGTCATCGAAACCAGCGATTTAGCGGACTTTCTCTCCGACAACGTCGGGGCTTTCCCGCGGGACGCGATGGATGCGCGCCTCGTCGGGTACCTCTCGGAATCTGTCGATGATCGAACTCCCGCCTGGGCAAATGAGCAGGGCATCGACCAAGGGGACGCCGTGACCATCGCCGACGAGGTGCACGCGGTCCAAGACCAGGATTCCGACGGCATGCCCGACGCATGGGAATCCGCCCATAACCTCGATCCAGAGGCAGCCGACGGGGCGACGACCTCGCTCGGGGACGCCGGCGGCGATGGAATCGAAGGATGCACCGAGGGTTACACCAACCTGGAGTGCTATCTCAACGAATTGGCCGCCTCCCTCCAACCGTAGTCGCAAAGCACACTTTCCGGTTGACGGACGCCCTCGGGTTCGGCAACATGCGCACGCCGCGTTCTGGAGCGTGCATGTTCTCCCTGCAAAACATCCCCTTGCTGCCCAAAAAAGCGTCGGTGAAAAACGCGATGAACACCGCCCACGCCGCGGGCCGCGTTTCCTTCACCTCCGCGGGTCTCGCGACCATTTGGGCCGCCGCCTTTCCGATGACCGAGGTCACAACGAACTGGTGGGTCACCAGCCAAAGCGGCGCTCGCGCCTTACATACCCGAGTGCTCGCGCGCCCTGGGATGAACCGAAAACTCCTCCAAGCCGAAGCCGAGGATCTTCTCACCCTACCGGTGATCGCCAGCACCCTGGGTTCCGACGTGATCCGCATCCGCCGCAAACTGCGGAGCGGCGAAGCGCAACTTCCGGTCGTCCCCAAAGACGATTTCGAATACCCCTCTTACTACCTAAATGATTTTCACAACCAACGAAACGGCGGACTCTCGCTGAGATCCGCGCTCACCTATGAATGGCAGATCCGTTTCTTATTCATGGGGACCAACCGCCTCATGCGCCAAGGTGTGGTGGACGCGATCCCTGTGGGCGACCACCTCGACATCCTCGACGTGGCCACCGGCCCGGCCACATGGATCCGCATGGCACGCCAACAAGGGCGGCGTCACCGCTTCACCGGTGTCGACGTCTCCCCCCAATACCTGCGAGCGGCGAAACTTCTGAATACTCACGCCGAATTTCACCAGATGAAAGCCGAAGCGTTGGCCCCCGAGTGGACCGACCGGTTCGACATCAGCACCTGCATTTGGCTGTTTCATGAAATGCCCGTGGAAGCCATGGAACAGGCGGTTGCGGAAATGGCGAGGGTCCTCAAACCCGGCGGCACGCTGTTGTTCATGGATTCGGTTCAACCACAGGACGTTCCAGAAACCTCCTCAGAACCCACCAATGAGGCATTCCACAAGTACTTTAACGAACCCTACTTCCTGGAATACAGCCGGGTCGACCTGCCCGCGATGTTCGCCCGGCACGGGCTGACGCTCGAAAAACGGGACCGATGGCATGTTTCCGTGCTGTTGACCTTCAGGAAAGCGGGCGCAGTCAACTCGTCAACTACTTGACGATCTCGGCCGCCCAGCGCTCCAACCAAGCCTCCAACGCCTCGTCCAAGAGGGCGTACACCCGTTCAAAATCGGTGTCATCGCCATAATAGGGGTCCGGTACTTCCCCACCGCCCACGAGATCGAGCACCAACGACAACTTAGGCCGGAACTCCGGCGGACAGCGACGATGCAATTCGCGCAAGTTGGACTGGTCCGACGCTAAGATTAGATCGAAGCTCTCAAAATCCTCGGGACGAATCTGCCGGGCGATCAGCTTCTGGCGGATCTCGTGGCGCTCCAAGGTCGCAAACGTCCGCGGATCCGCCAATTCTCCTTCGTGCCAGCCGCCGGTGCCGGCGGAATCCACTCGAAAGAACTCGCTCCACCCTCGTTTGTCCAGCTTGGCGATCAACATCGCCTCCGCCATCGGGCTGCGGCAGATGTTTCCCAAGCACACCAAGAGAATTGACTTCATACGGACTCCGTAATTCGCGCGAACCCTGACGTCACGCCCCGCCCGTGTAGCAAAGTGTTGCCGGAACTGTCCGCGATAGTTCGCCTTGGATAAGAAGAAACCGAGGCGACCATGTATGATCCCGCTGAACTCCCCCACTCGCTCGAGTTCGCCCACCACCGGGGTCTGCTCGAAAACGCCACCGGACCCGAAGATCTGCTGATCTTGGCTAAGCGCTGGGCACCCTGGGACAGTTGGTGGTTTGAGGACGAGTTTCAGTGGCTGTTCGAGCGACACCCGCAAGGTTCGCTTGCATTCGTAAAGGCACTTTACCAAAACACGAGCATCCAAAGCACCCACCGGTGGTGGGCGCGACTTCCGGTGATAGAAGGGCATGATTGGGATGCCTGGCTGTTGGAACGACTGCAGGATTTCGATCGCGACCAACGGATCGGCGTGACTCAGTTTTTGGCACGCCGACAGTCCCGACCGTTGTTGACTAAAGCGGCAGCGGAAAACCCCACCAACCTCGCGTTTCGAATCGCGCTCCAAGCGCTCGGAAGGCGGGACTCCAAGGTTCAGGGGGCTCCCCATTGGTGGAGCCCCACCCTCCTGTTCCTGCCGACCCGAATCACCGGCGAAGAGGTCTTCCCCTCGGCGTCATGGGAACTTCACCTACAAACATTGGCTCCGGGATTACTGGAGCTGGAACAACAGTTTCTCCCAGGGGAGCTCCGCGCTTTCTGCTCCTCCGTGGTCTGGAACTGGATCGGCGCCGGTGGCTCCAACCTCCACCTGGACATACTAGGTCCCACCAAGATCTTCGGCGAAGATCGCGATGTCGTCGCTCTCTCCCGACAAGTACGCGCCTGGTCCGACGGAAACATCAGTTCGGCCCGCGCCGCCATCGGCGTGCTATCCGCCATTGGCAGCGATCGTGCGCTTCGAGAGCTGGACCTTCTCGCCAACAAGAGCGCGCGATCGATCCGCGGCGACGCCGTCCTCGCCATGAAACGCGCGGCCACCGAACGTGGGTTGAACGCCGCCGATCTCGCGGACCGGCTGCTTCCAGACTTTGGATTGTCCGCCCAAGGAACGCTGACCTTTCCCCACGAAGGCCAAGTTCTCACCATCGGTATCGATGAAGGGTTGCAACTTTTCGTGCGTCTGGAAGACCAACCGCTGAAAGCGGTCCCCCGAACTGCAGAATCTGCAGCGCTCGCCCACAAAGAGCTCAAGAAGCAGCTTCCCGCCCTCCTCAAGGAACTGTGCACCCGCCACGAGCAGGCGATGAAGGCCCGCCGCCGTTGGAACCGGGCGGTGTTTGAGCAAAACCTGCGGCATCCATTGTTAGGCAGGTTCATGCGCGGGTTGGTGTGGACCAGCCTTCAAGGTGAGCAGGCGGTGCAGTTCCGGATCGCAGAAGATGGCAGTTTCGCCGATGTTAACGAGCTTCCGTTGGCGCTGGGGGACGAGGTGATGCTCGCCCACCCCGGCCAGCTCGAACCCCAAATGCGCGCAAAATGGTCCTCGTTGTTCGCCGACTATGCCATCATGCAGCCGTTTCAGCAACTGGGAAGGGAGCTTCCCACGCTCACGGCGGAGGAAGCCGCAGGCGAAACCCTGCTCCGATTTCAGAATGTCGAACTTTCTACCAACCGTTTGCTTCAATTGCTCAAACAGGATTGGCAGCATCGGTACACCCACCTGTCGCGAAGCGTGCTCGGAATCGGACAGATCACCATCGAGATCACCCCCGGATTTTTCGCCGGTATGCAACACAATGCGCCCCAGCAGACGGTGGTCGGGATCCGCGGAAACTGGGGAAAAGCCGACCCTCTCGCCGTGGGCGAATTCATTTTGATGGTGGAAGCCCTGCGTGCGGAACAATAGTAAAGCAGTTGACGATATCGGCACCGCGGATCATCGTTGTATTCCAAGGCCGCCCAGGTAGAATGCCCCGGTGCTTGCCGCCCTCTTTTTCGCTGCCGCTCTCGCCGAGGAGGTGATCCCTCCGCAGGTGGTGTCGTGCCCGGAGGTCGCATGGCCCGGTGGGGAAGAGGGGCCGCAAACCGTTACTCTCTGGATTGTGGTGGACGACCAAGGCCGGGTGGAGTCGACCTCCCTCGACACCGGAAAATCCCCTTACGCGGACCTTGTTCGCGCGGCGGCAGCGGAGTGCACCTTCACCCCCGCCACCGCGGACGGGGTCGCCATACCGGTAGAAATTCCATTTTCGTGGACGCTTTCGCCGCCAACCCCGCAAGCGAGCGTCGATGAAGCGGTGGCGCGGTACCGGGTAGCGGGGCCGGCATCCGTCGTTCGCACCCTTTCCTCCAATCAAATTCGTATGATCCCCGGTACTCTCGGGGATCCTGTTCGCGCGCTCACCAACCAACCCGGTCCCGTGCGAACCCCCTTCGATGCAGGGTATTTGCTGCTTCGCGGGGGCGGACAAAACGACACCGCCCTGTTCTTGGACGGGGTGCGGGTTCCACTGCTGTTCCACCTCGGAGGACAGGCCTCGATCCTTCATCCTGAGCTGGTGGAAGAGGTGCAGCTGTTTCCGGGGGCGTTTGATCCTCGCTATGGAAACAGTCTTTCTGGGGCGGTGGACCTTCATTCCCGGCGCCCCACCGGTCCGTTCAAAATGAAGGTGAACACCAATCTCGCCTGGGCGGACGCCATGGTGTCGGTGCCGTTGGGACCTGGACATTTGGCCGGCGCGGTGCGGCGCTCGTATTTGGACGGGGTGCTTGGGCTCGCACTCGGAACCGAAAGTGCGAAGATCGCATCTCGATTTTCCGATGGTCAGCTCCGTTACGACACGGAGCATTTTGGGGTGATGTGGATCGGTGTGTCCGACGCGGTCAACGCGCCCACCGAAATTCCAGGGGAATTGGTCACGATCCGCCAGGACGCGACCCAGTTGCAGCTCCGCGCGAATGCCGACGTGGGGGCTGGGGAGCTTCGCGCGCAAGCCTGGGCGGCGATTCAACGTCGGCGATTTACTAAGGATTCGACCACCATTCCGGCCGATCCGTCCACGGGCGCCGAAGCGTTCCAAACCGAGCCCATCGACGAAGAAGAGCGTCAGATCACCCCCGGTTTTCGAGTGGAGTGGGCAGGGCCCGTTGGCGTTTTCGACACCGAATGGGGAACCGAAGGGGAGCTTCGCCGGTACGATCTCCGCCGGGAGGAATTGGGCCGAGGCACGTGGCTGGGATCGGTGGCGCCGTACGCTTGGTTTGGAACCGGCCAAAAACTCCGTGTCGAGGGCGGCGCCCGCCTGGAGACCCTCGTCGTGCCGGATCAGCTGTTCCGTATGGCGCTTTCCCCGAGAGGAACCGTCCGTTGGGCGCCGATCCGCTCGCTGTCGGTGATCGCCGAAGGTGGGCGCCTCCACCAGTCCGCCGAACCTTTGTTTCTCGCTGGATTTCCGGAAGGGGAGTACCGCAGTTTTGAACAAAGCGATTTTGCGAGCCTGGGGGTCGCTTGGTCCGATCCCCGTTGGGCCGTCGATATCACTGGTTGGGGGCGGTGGATCCGGCATTTGACGGCATTGGAGGTCGACGGTACCATTGGCGATATGGAAGGTCGCGCCTACGGAATCGAAGCCATGGGCCAATTGCACCTCGCACAGACCGAAGCGCGGGCGATCGTGCAGTACAGCCGCAGCCTTCGCCGAGAAGAACCGGAAGATCCCTTTGAACCCACTCGGCACGACCAGCCGCTGATCGTGCAAGCGTTGGTGTTACAGGAACTCCCCCACAAGTGGTCCATCGCAGGAA
>SYKL01000172.1 GCA_005797785.1 Pseudomonadota bacterium
GCGATGGCCGCCCGCTCGTTGGGATACGGCGTTGCAGCGCTGGATCCTGACCCTGCGTGCGCCGCCAAAGGCGTGGTCGACCGTTGTTTAACGGCGTCGTTTCAAGACGATCTCGCCGCGGCGTGGTTTGCACGCAGCTGCGGCGTGATCACCCTCGAAATTGAGAAGGTTTCACTGACCGTATTGGAAGCGGCCGCACGCTATGCGCCGGTTCGTCCTTCGGCGCAGGTGTTGGGGATCATCCAGGATCGCTCGACCCAGAAACACTGGCTCGCCAAACACGGCTTTCCACTTGGCCCCTGGCGCGACGCCCGCAATGAAAACGAATTGAAAATGGCCCTCTCCGAGCTTCCCGGCTTGTGTTTCGTAAAGTCCTGCACCGGCGGCTACGACGGCCGCGGCCAGGTAGAGACGCATTCACCGACCGAAGCCACTACCGCCTGGAAAACCCTCGGGTCAAGCCCGGTGGTGGTTGAAAAGGGCCTTCCACTGGTGTCGGAACTCTCGGTGATGGTGGCCCGCCGACCGAGCGGAGAAATCTCCGTATTTCCACCGGCTTTCAACCATCACGAGCAAAGAATCCTCGCCTGGTCGGTCATTCCAAGCCCACTGAACGCCAACATCGCCGCCCGCGCCGTCGAACTGGCGCGTGGGATTGCGGGCGCGATCGCATTGGAGGGGGTGCTGGCGATCGAAATGTTCCTTCTCGAAGGCGACGAACTCCTGGTCAACGAACTCGCTCCCCGCCCCCACAACAGCTTTCACGCGACCGAAAGGGCCTGCCATACGAGCCAATTTGAGCAAGCGGTGCGCGCGGTCTGCGATCTGCCCCTTGGATCGACCGAAGTGGTGACCCCGACCGCCATCGCGAACGTGCTCGGCGATCTCTGGCTCGGCCCGCATGGACGTCCGAACTTTGAGGCAGCGCTTTCGATCCCTGGGGTTCGACTTCATTTATACGGCAAGAACGACGCGCGGCCCGGGCGGAAGATGGGGCACCTGTCCGCCGTGGCCCACACACCAGAACAAGCGATCGAGACGTCCAAGGCGGCGCTTCGGGCGTTATCGTGGCCCGAATAGTCAAGCAGTTTACTTTATCGGCCCCCGCACCGGCCATCCACCGTGACGCCCAATGTTCTCCGCCACCCCGATCAGGTAGTTAACATCCAGGGAAGTCGGCCCCACCACGCGCCCTTCGTCGGTCGAAAGCAGCACCACCCAAATCACCCGCCCGCGCCGACGGGTGAGCTCAGCAACGCCTACCTCCTTCACACTCGCAAACGGGATCCGGCGGGCGCGCAAACGCCACGCATTGGACCGCTCGCAGATCTCCTGGCCCGAGAACCAGGTGAGACTGCCAGAAAGCGGCAGTACTAAACCCACGGCGATCGCCACCAAACCGCCGATCAACCATCCCCACGGGGACAGGAACAGCTCTTCACCAAATCGAAAGCCCAGGGCAAACACGCCACCGGCGATCATCAGAGATCCAGCGAGCATTTCCCAACCGCCGCCTTCGGAGAACAGAACCCGATCGCCTGGCGCGGGCCGTTCGGCTTTCCAGGCGGCCACTCCGCTGGCAACCGCACCCGCAAAGGTCGCGAATAAACCTACACTCCACCAGACCCACGGCCAAACGGACGTCCAACGCCAGGGCTCAGCCACGCTCGCCGCAACCACCAAGCCCGCTGCCAAAACACCGGAAAAGGCTAGTACGAGAGGCAACATCCGCAACGGCTCGTTCTTCCACCACATCGGCACGCTCCGGCGCCGATCCTACGACGAACGGGGGGCCTCGTGCCTCACTCCGAGGCCCCCCGCGAACGTCAGTTCGGTGCTTCGATCCGAATCTTGCGCGGCTTTTCCTCCGCTGACTTAGGCAGATGCACCTGAAGAATGCCGTTGCGCAGCTCGGCCGCCACCGCATCGGCACGGATCCCGTCGGGCACCTGAAATGCGCGACGGTACCCGCGCGAATTCCGACCAATATCGGCCTTGGCCTCCAAGGTCAGTTCATTTCGGTGCAATTCCACCTGCACGGACTCCAGAGTAGCACCCGGAACGTCGAACAGGAGCAGAAACTCCTCCGTGTTTTCATAGATGTCCACCCGAGGCGACACCCATGCAATGTTCTCCGGGGTCGATTTTTGTACGTCTCGAGACGCACTCTTTGACATAGCACTTTCGGTATTCATGCAATCCTCCTTACTTTCATGAATGGAATAGGAATTAACCCGCAACCGCTACCCGACGAGGCTGCAGCTCCGCCGATTTTGGCACTCGAACGGTCAACACCCCCGCCTTGACTTCCGCCGACACGCGGTCCGGATCAACCTTCACCGGGAACGTCAACGTCCGGGCAAAACGGAAGGAGCTTCGCTCAATTCGATGCGCAGCATACCCTTCGGGAGCATTGTTTTTGCGTTGCCCCGAAATGGTAATCCCCGACGCCGTAGCGTCAAGCGCGACCTCCTCGGGCGTCAGCCCGGGTACCTCAGCGGTGATCACATATTCTGTCCCTTCATCCAATAATGTAGCATCTGGCAGTGCGTTCCAGGTGCCCTGACCGCGAACCACCTGGCGGGAGCTGGCGCCGCCAAACCAAGCGTCCAGCTGGCGCCGAAACAGTTCCGACTCTGCAAATGCACGATCAACATCCACCCATGAACTACGCATGATAGTCCTCCCTCTGATATTTTGTGCAGACGGCATTCGTTGCACACCTAGTGACACCGGAATTACAATCACCCCGTGAGCAGCGTCAACCCCGCTGGTGTAAGCTCAGGCGGATGAAGGCGTTCGCTGACCGAGGGTTGCTATGATTGAACTTCTATTTACGATCGGATCGCTGTTTTGCTCGCTGTTGTTCATGGTGGTGTCGGTGGTGGGTGTGGTGTGGTTTGTGTCCAAGATGAGCGCCGGCGGATTTACGATGCCCACCGGCGGAGGCCCCATTCGGGTCGACGAGCTTCAAAAAATGTACACTGACACCCTCGGTTATCGCGCAGAGCCCACGGCAAATCCCACCGGCCCGACCGCGACCACACATCAGATCCGGGAGTTTGAAGGCAGGAACATCCACTATCGATCGAGCACCCGCCCTGCGGGCACCGGGATCGAAGTCGCGCTGACGTGGAGCCTCACCCGAGAAACACCCGTAGGACGCGGAATTCACATCGTCGAGCGCGGCGTCGCCAGCGGTCTCCAGCGCACCGTACAGGACATGGCGATGAACCGCACCCGCAAGTTCGAACCGTTGTTTTCCACCGCGGTGGAAGTCGGCGATCCAGAATTGGACAAGCGGTTTACTTTTTATGCGGAGGATCCGGCAGCCGCTGCACGGATCCGGGAGTTAAAGGCGGAACTGCTCGCACTTCCGTATGTAGAGGTGTTCGCCAAGGGATCGGAGATCGTGTTCAACGATCCCTTCCAACAAGCGCTGCTGGCGGTGATGGGCGGTCCGATGGGGATGATGGCGATCACCTCGCCAGAGGGGATCGCCAAGCAAGTGAAGCTCCACAATGGGGTGGCGGCGCTGTTGGTGGGGATCGACGCGCGGGTGTGATCTCTGCGCGAAACGATCGGACGTTTCGCGCAGAGAGCGCGGGGAACGCAGAGATTATGCCAGCACTCCGACCGTGAGTGCCAACCCGTCCACTTCGACTTCGCGAACGGTGGCGGCCGCAGGGGCGGCTCCAAACTGAAGGTTGGTGGTGAGGGTTTCACGGCAGAGGTAGTCGGCGTGCTCCCGCGCGGCCTGCACCAGCGACTCCGTACCCGAGAGATACAGGCTAATCCGCTGGGTATAGCCGAAGTCCAGATCCTTGCGGAGGTTTTGGACGCGGTTGACCAATTCGCGAACGGCGCCTTCGGCTTTGAGGGCGTCGTCGAGAACGGTGGAGATCACGACCACGCCGTTGGGCGAGGATGCGGCTTGATAGTCGCCTTTGGGGGTGATTGTGATCAAGATCTCTTCGGCGGTAAGCACGAATTCTCGGCCGTCGACCTGCACGGTCAGGCTGCCCTGATCGAGCGAACGCTTTGCGGTAAGCGGGTCCAACGCCGAAACCGCCGCTGCGACCGCCTTCATGTCCTTGCCGAGCCGTGCGCCGAGCTTTTTAAAGTCGGGTTTCACCGCAAACGCCACGTATTCCTCGGCGTTGGAGGCGAACTCCACCCGATGGATATTGAGTTCATCCACCAGCAACGCTGAAAGGGCTTCTACCGCGGCCTTTCGAGAGGGATCGGCGAGAAC
>SYKL01000173.1 GCA_005797785.1 Pseudomonadota bacterium
GCACTCCCACCACGGACATTCCCACGAAAACCACGAGCATGGCAAGGATTTGAACCTTCAATCCGCCTACCTGCACGTCATGTTGGACCTGATGACCAGCGTAGCCGCGATCCTGGCGTTGATCGCCGGACGTTGGTGGACTTTGGCGATCTTGGACCCGGTCATGGGGCTGGTCGGCGCGCTGCTGATCGTGCGGTGGGGCGTCGGTCTACTGCTTGAATCCGCTTCGCAACTCCTCGATCTCGCACCTGCAGACGAGTCCATGCAGAAGATTCGCGGTCGGTTGGAAGCGATTGACGACGTAAAGATCGCCGATCTTCACGTGTGGGATCTGGGTTTTGGACGAAAGGCGTGCATGGCGTCCTTGGTCACCCACTCACCGCGCGATCCAGAAACCTACCGAAAGGCGGTGTTGGAAGTGGTCAACATCGATCACCTGACGGTCGAGGTGCATCCCTGTCGCGCACAGTGCGCTCCTTGACATTCGGACGTTCCCTCCTCGAACAATGGATGCTCGATCCCGAATGGGTGTTCTTGAATAACGGTTCCTTTGGCGCCACCCCAAAGGTGGTGTTGGCCGAACAGGATCGTTGGCGCCAAGGGCTGGAACGGCAGCCGCTTCAGTTCATGCGGGAACTTCCTGCGCGGATCCGAGACATTTGCGATCGACTCGGCCACTCCTTCGGCGCCGACGGACAAGACATCGCCCTGGTGACCAATGCATCCAGCGGCGTTCATTCCGTGCTTTCGTCCTTAGAGTTCTCGTCCGGAGACGAACTGCTCACCACCGGACACGCGTACGGGGCGGTTCGACAAGCCATGCGGCATTTCGCAGAAAGAAGCGGCGCTACGGTCGTGGAAGCGGAGGTTCCGTTTCCCATTGCCTCCTCCGAAGAGGTGGTTACCGCCGTTCGAAAGGCGATCACCCCGCGCACGCGGCTCGCGGTGCTCGACCACATCACCTCCTTTTCGGGGTTGGTATACCCGATCGAGGCTTTGGTGGCGGAATGTCGCTCGCGGGGGATCCCGGTGCTGGTGGATGGCGCGCATGCCCCTGGGACCGTGCCGATCGATCTTCGAAGCTTGGATGCAGATTTTTACACAGGCAACCTTCACAAATGGCTGTTCGCTCCGAAAGGGTGCGGCTTTCTTTGGGTAAAGCCGGAACATCAATCGAAGATCCATCCCACGGTGATCTCCCACGGCTATCAGCAAGGATTCACCGAAGAATTTGACTGGACCGGCACCTTTGATCCTTCCGCATGGCTGTCAATTCCGGCGGCCCTGACATTTGCTGCAAACCTCGGAATCGAGGAAATGCGCTCGTACAACCGGACCTTGTGCGCCGAGGCGGCAGCCCTCCTGTCGGAAACCTGGGGCGTCACCCTTCCGGCTCCACCCGAAATGCGTGGGTTCTCGGCGACGCTTCCCTACCCGGGGGAATTCCCCGCTTCCGAAGCTCCTCGGTTGGCGGGCGCACTGCAGGCGCGGCGCATCGAGGTGCATATTTCGCCATGGGGCGGTCGATGTTGGCTGCGGGTCTCCGCTCAAGTGTACAATGAACGCTCCGATTACGAGATCCTTGCCCACGCAATTTCGTAAAGTGCTTGTCTTTTTCGCCAACGCCTCCACCGGCGAAAACCGCGCGACGGGGCGAAGGGGTGCGAAGCAGTCGCCGTAAAGCGATGCTTGTAGGCGACGGAACCCCCGAAGCACCGGACGGCTGAAAGCCGGCGCGCCCAGAACCGACCCGAGATCGCATAGAATCCGCCGAGGAGGGGAAGATGCGACCATGGGTTTGGCTGTTGCTCGGAACCGGCTGTGCGCCCATCGCCAAAGACTGGCCGGATCGCATGGATTTCCCCATCTGGGAAGCGGACGAGATGACCCCCGCCGCGGACGACATCGATGAATTGAAGGTCGTGGCTTGGAACATCAAATTCGGGGCAGGGCGAATCGACTTCTGGTTTGATGGCTTTGGAGATACCGTTTCAATGACGGAAGCCGAAGTGCTGGGAAACTTGGATGGCATCCGCGATCTATTGGCGGAATTCGATCCGGACATCGTGATGATGGAAGAAATCGAGGTTGGGTCTAAACGAAGCGCGTATGTGGACATGGTGGATTGGTTTTTAAACGACAGCGATCTCGGCTACAACTATGCAGCCTATGTACCGAATTGGCAGGTCAACTACGTGCCCGATCATGGCCTAGGAAAGGTTGATATGGGCAATGCACTGCTGAGTAAGTACCCGATAACAAAAAACACCCGCATCGATTTGGGCCCGCAGGAGGACCAGGATGCCATCACGAAATATTTCTATTTGGACCGATGTATCTTACGGGCGACCGTGGAATTGCCGACCGGCCCGATGGAAGTGTTGGTCAACCATCCGGACGCCTATTCGACGGATGGCACGAAAATCCGACAGATCGAGCAGACCTTTGACGAAGCCGCTGGAATTGAGGGAGATGTGATCATCGGGGGCGATTTGAATGTGATTCCGCCGGGTTCGCTGAGACTGGAGGATTTTGCCGATGAATCGGATGTTTCCGGAAACCGAGGAGTGGGGTCGGTCGACTACATCGGGCAAGAGGACGTGTTGGTTCCGTGGTATGACGCATGGGAAGAGGCATCGGAAGAGGATCATGGGGACGGGAAGCCGACCCTCGATGCATATATGAATGCCACCACCGAAGCAGAGCAAGCCAACTACATGTCCCACTCCATCAGCAAAGATGTCCATTGGACCCAGCGTTTGGACTATCTATTCTCCAATCGCAGTTGGTCGGAGGGCTGGGTCGTTCAAGATGCCGACGACGGCCCGGGGGTAGAAGTGCCCGATCCAATGACCCTTTCCGACCATGCCCCCATGTGGGGCGTGTTGGTGCTCCCATGATCGCGCTACTTGCAAGCTTGGCGTTCGCAGGAGATCCTGCCAATAGCCCTCTGTTTTCAGGGACGAACACCCCCTGGACCATCGGCGAAAAGAACGGAGCCTTTGGACTGTTTCGGCCAGTGACCATTGGAATTGATGATCGCACCGAGATCAGCGCCAATGGGTTGGCGTTCTTTTTAGCGCCGACGGTCGAATTCAAGCGCGAACTTTGGGACCATGATTCCGGGTTTTCGCTGGCCGCGGGGGGCGAGTTAGGGGTACCCACCTTCGCTTTCAAGATGTTGCAGACCGGATTTCTGCAACCGATCGGTGCCGACCAAACCGTGGCTTGGACGTTGGTTCCCGGTGCAAGCGTGTATGGCGGTTGGCGGAATGACCAGGTCGCGGTGTCGATGCGGATTCATTTTCGCGGAGGGATTCCGCTGACGTCGCGGGGCGACAAACCTCTGGAATTCCAGGATGTCCCTTGGTTAGACCCACTACTTGCGCCACTGGTCACCGGATGGTCGTTGGCTCCGACGATTCGCCTGGATTGGACGCCGAATGCCGGCTGGGTGATCACCGGGCAGGGGCGAATTGAGTTTTCGGGGGGACCGGATCTGGGCGGGAAAATCTTCGTTTTGCGGGCGATCGGGAATCATGTCGCCGTCGGGCTAGGGGTCGCCATGGCCTGGGAGAAATTTCGATATGGATTTCACGATTGGGATGACCGAACGCCAGCTCCGCCGCCGGTGGTGCCGTTGGACATGATGCCGCTGTTGGATGTGCAAGGACGGTGGTAGCGATTCTCATTTCGGCGTGCCCGCTGCGGCCGGACCAGGGGCAATCACAACGCCACGGCAGCGGTGGGCCGCAAAGGACAAAGTGCGCGGGCGACCTCGGTTCAATTCGGCCTAAAATTGCGCTTTAGCGTGGGGCCAGTTCCGAATTCGGGGAAGGGAAATCAACTCTTGATCAAAAGGGCGGGCCCGCTGTCGGAAACCTCGCGCTTTGGGGGGTCCACTGTTGCTGGTGTGGCGCCTCAACCGCCCAGCCGTACTACCTCGTCTGCAAAGGTGTCGACCAACCCCCGCAGTGCCGCCAAAGAGGTGACCTCCTCCGTGCGTATATGGGGTTCATCGTCGGTGACAGTAGCGATCTCTAGGTCCACATAACCGTTGGGCCAAGCAACGATTTGGGCGATCACGGTCGTAGTCTCCAGCCGCACCGAGGCGCCGTGGTGTGCCTCCGCTCCCCGACGAAACTCAACCATCGCACCGATAAAACGGGTTTCTAAGCGAAACTTTTCACTGCAGGCGCGCAGGGTGTCCCGAACGTCGCCCAAGTCCGTCGACATCATCAACCTACTTTACGATTTCGCGGTACTTGTCCCGAAGCTTCGTTTGCCGGGTTTCAAGCGACATCGCCTGCCCGCCAATCCACACGCCTTTGACGTTGGTCGACAACTCCAGCGGATCCCCGGACCATAAGACGAGGTTCGCCAGCGATCCCACGGCGATCTTCCCGCGGTCCGGCACGCCAAACACCTCCGCTGGGGTCGACGAAATCGCGCGAATGGCGCCCGCATGCGTCATCCCCCCGCGAACGGCATTTCCGGCGGCCTGCGGAAGCAACCGGGCGTTGTGGGAACTGAACGTCGAAAGAATCACTGGCACACCGGCCTTTTCCAACAGAGCAGCGTTCTCCGCCCGGCCATGAACCTCATCAAAACCTCCTGGCCCGTACACGTAGGGGTCGAGGATCACCGCGGTTTTTGAGATTGCAAGCAGATCGGCCACCATCCATGCTTCCGCACCGCCCTCGATCACCAGCTTGATCTGCTGTTGTTCGGCCAAGCGAAGCAGCGCCTCGATGTCGGCGGCGCGGTTGGCGGCGATCACCAATGGAACTTCTCTTTTGAGGACCGGCTGTAATGCCTCCAGATCTCCGAGCGAGACGCCGTCCGGATGCAAGAGTTCATCGCTCCATACTGCCTTCTTGGCCGAGTACCGGCGAGCATCGTCCAACAACTCCCGCAACCGAAGCAGGGATTCCGCTCTGGAGCCAAACGCCGAAAACTCCGCGCGAACCGCGATCGACGGCCGGATCACCGATGCGCGTTGAGTGTCCCCCGCCAGATCAACCCACCCCGATTGTCCGCTGACCAGACCGCCCGAAGGCGTCGTAATCGCAGAAGTAACCCCTCCACGCCGAGAAATCGGGATCAAGGTGGAGGCGGGGTTGTAGGCGTCGGCCACGCGCAGGGAGGCGCGTACCGGGTCGGATTTCTCGGCATCAAAGTCGGAAGTTCGGTCTTCCAGGCTGACTTCCACCAACCCCAAGTGGCTGTTGGCTTCGATGAAGCCCGCAGTCAGTTGAAGACCCTTTCCGTCCATCTTTTCGCAGGATTCGCCGTTCCAGGTCGACGGAAGGCCAGCGCCTACCGATACGATCCGATCGTTCCCCACGAGAACGTCGGAGATCTGTTCCTTTTCGGGAAGGTGGGTGAGCGCCCCAGCAAACAAGACGCACTTGGCCAGTGCGGAAGACGACCAAAGTGTAAGGATCATCGTGCCTCCTGACCGATCATGAAGTCCGACCATGGCTCAGGATGGGTGATATCGTAAAGTAGTTGACCATCTATGTAGACCTGTTCGGCCTTTGCATACACACTCAATGGATTGGAGCTCCACACGACCACGTCGGCGCGTTTTCCTACTTCGAGCGTGCCGACTTGATCGTCGATCCCCAAGGCCCAGGCGGGATTGGCGGTCACCCAACGGATCGCGTCCGACTCCGTCACATCAAAACCCGCGTCTTTGGCTCGATACAAGGCTTTTGAAGCCTCCTGATTGAGCCGCTGAATTCCGATAGGCGAATCGGAGTGGATCACCGGACGTCCGCCCGCCACCTCGATAAACGCCGCATTTTCCTGAATCCCGTCGTACGCTTCCAGCTTAAACCCCCACCAGTCCGCCCAGGTGGATACTGCAACCTCCTCTTTGGCCAGAATATCGGCGATCTTATAAGCTTCTAGAGCATGGTGAAAGGAACGTACTTTGAACCCAAACTCTCTGGACAGCTGAAGAAACGACAGCATGTCGTCAGCCCGATAACAATGAATCTCGGGCAGAATTTCGCCGGTCAGCACTCCCGCGAGGGTTTCCATTTCCAAATTGCGGTCGGGAGCCTTCGGTTCCTCCCCTTTGGACTTCTTTTTCTTGGGAGTCGCCCATTCGGAATGCTTGCGATCGAACTCCTGCCATTTGGCGAGGTAGGCTTTTGCCTCTAAGAACGCTTCCCGCTGACCACGCAAATTTCCCATTCGCGTGCTGGGTGCTCTACTTTTTTCGCCGTATACGCGCTTCGGATTTTCACCGCAAGCCATTTTTACGGTTTCCGGTGCACCGTCCAAACGCATGGCCCTGCTGCCGCGACGCGGCGTTGGACGTATGATCACCCCGCGTCCGCCAACCAAATTCGCCGAACCCGGGAGAATCTCAAGAGTGGTGATCCCGCCTGCCACCGCCGTTTGAAACCCCGGATCTTGCGGCCATAAGCTATGTTCGGCCCAAACCCCAGGGGTTGTCGGACTGGTCATTTCGTTGCCGTCTTCATTCGCCTGTGCATCGGGCGCCGGGTACACGCCCAAATGGCTGTGGGTATCGATCAGCCCCGGAGTGACGTGACGACCAGCCAAATCGATGATTGCAGCACCAGGAACCGCAGGAGGCTCGCCGGCACCGACCGCATCGATCTTCCCATTCCGAAGGACCACATAGCCAGGAGAGAGCCGCTCACCGACGCTGGTCCAAACCACCGCCCCCTTCAAAACGCGGAGCGGCGCCGGTGGATCCGCGGGAAGCTCAACAGGTAAAAACCCACTTGCTTCCGCCTCCTGCAACGAAACCACCGGCTCCGCCGCAAAAGCACACGCCAGGATCGCCCACATTTCGCCTCCGATACCCGCGAATACCGCAGCAGTCTCCTACACGCAAGGCCATGGCCGGCGGTTCCAAAATCGGCGACACTTCTGTTCTCCGGAGTTCTCCATGGTACGCCGCGCCACCGCCGAAGAAGTCATCGATTTACGCCACAAGGTACTGCGGCCTGGACGCCCCAGAGAAACGGCAATTTGGGCGTGCGATGCTCTAGCGGGCACTCGCCATTGGGTGCTTGAACGGAACGGACGGATCCTCGCCTGTGCAAGCGTGGTCGATGCCCCCTTTCCCGATGGAGAGGGTCCAGGCCTTCAATTGCGTGGCATGGCCGTGGATCCGGAGTTTCAAGGGCATGGCCTAGGCCGCGAACTCCTGACCGGCATCGCGGCAGAAATGGCAGAGCCCCTCTGGTGCAATGCGCGCCTTACCGCCGAGGCTTTTTATCTGGCCACCGGGTGGCGCGCCGTGGGCCCGCTGTTTGAGATTGCGGAGGTGGGCCCCCACCGACGGATGATTCGCGCACTCAAATAATGAGCGGTCAGAAATCCGCCTGTGATAATCACAATCACGAAAGCCATTGATTTTCAGTTGCGCACTCTTCACAATGGATCCGTGAGGTTTTCATGATGCCTTGGCGCACGTCTTCGTTGTTTCTGCTGGCAGCTCTCATCCCAGCATGCAGCGGAGGGACAGTCCACACCGCGGAAGATCAAGCGCCTACGGCGATGATCAACTCTCCGGCCGATGGGGCCACGCTCACCCAAGGCGCGCCCGCTCAGCTCATGGGAACCGTCGAAGACGATGGTTCGATGGACCAATTGACCGTCACGTGGACGGTCGGCGGCGCCTCCGCATGCACCGCAGGTCATCCCGATGACAACGGCCAAACGCAGTGCTCCATCGTGTTGGATCCAGACGACACCGAAATCACGTTGAGTGTCGCTGACGGCGCCGGAAATGTGGGCTCCGACACGGTCAACATCACGGTCAATGCGACCGGCTCCCCCACGTCCACGATCACCTCACCTACTCCCGACGGACACTACTACTCGGATTCACTCGTCACCTTCACCGCCAATTTTGCAGATGCGGAGACCCCTGCCGAGGATCTGAATCTGACCTGGGAAAGCAGTCTCGATGGCGAACTCACCCTGCCCGACCACCCTGACAGCAGCGGCGTGGCCTCCGGTGCGGTCGCGCTCTCAGAGGGCGATCACTCGATCACCGTCACCGCAACGGACGGCGATTCCAAAACAGGCACGGCCAACGTCACCATTCATGTGAGCGGCCCCAACCTTCAACCCAGTTGCGCCATCCTTGAGCCCGAATCCGGAAGTGCGGGGGCACCCGACATTTCCGTTGACTTCGTCGCCCAGGTAGACGACGAACACATTCCGACCCTGGATGTCGCCTGGAGCAGCGATCAAGACGGTGATCTGGGGACCAGCACCCCCGATTCCGACGGGGGCGTGAGCTTTTCGTACGCCGATCTCACCCCCACCACCCACACAATCACGCTGACCGTCACCGACGAAGGGGGCGAGGTCTGCACCGACTCGATTCTGTATTCGGTAGGTACTCCCCCGTCGATCACCGTTGCCGAGCCAGTCTCCGGAATGGTCTACAACGAAAACGAAACCCTCACGTTCGAGGCACTCGTCGCCGACGATGGCGCACTCTCAGAAACGTACGTCACTTGGACCTCGGATCTGGACGGCGATTTCCACGGCGGGGCGCCCGATACCGACGGTGGCATTATCTTCACCGACACGTTGAGTGTCGGTACCCACAACATCCTCGTGACGGTCACCGACGAAGACGGCCTATACGCGACGGAACTGATTTCGGACGTCACCATCAATGGCCTCCCAACGGCACCAGGGATCGCCATTTCTCCCGCGACGCCAAACGGCGACGATACGCTGACGGCCAACATTACCAGCCCCAGCACGGACCCCGAAGGCCAGACGGTCAACTACGAATACGACTGGCTGCGCAACAACCAGCCCACCGGAATCAGCACCAATACGGTGCCAGGTTCGGCCACGGCCTATGGGGAAACCTGGCGAGTCATCGTCACTCCCAACGACATCCACGGCAGCGGAACGGTCGCATGGGCCGAAGTCACCATCGGCAACACCCCACCCGTGGTGTCCGACGTGACGTTGTCGCCGAACCCCGTCTACACCAACGACACCTTGGTGTGCGGTGCAACGTCCACCGATGCCGAAAACCAAACGGTCACCTACACTTATGCGTGGACCGTCAACGGCAACGCCGTGGCCCCGACCACGTCCACTCTCGATGGAAACACCTACTTTTCCAAAAACAATACCGTTGTCTGCGTGGTTACCCCCAACGACGGTTTGACCTCCGGCGCCACCCTCTCGGCGAACATTGTCGTTGCCAACGCGCCTCCTTCGATCAACACCGTCACCTTGTCCAATGAATCCCCGTTCACCGATGACACCCTCACAGCGACCCCCACGGGCTGGACCGACGCCGACGGTGACAGTTCCAGCTACACTTATCAGTGGTACGTCAATGACGTCGCCGTGGCATCCGGTGGCACCAACCCCAGCTTACCGGGAACGAAGTTCGATAAGGGCGATGAGGTTTACGTTCGTGTCACCCCCACCGATGGGACCACCTCTGGCACGCCTGTGCAATCGAACACCGCCACCGTCGTCAACCGAGCGCCCTCGCTTACCGGTCTGACTCTGGCGCCTTTGTCGCCGATCACCACCGATACCCTCACCGCCACCCCCAACGGCTTCAGCGATGCGGACGGCGATACGGCCGTGTACACCTTCGACTGGTACGTTAACGGTGCCGGAACGCCAGTACAAAGCGGCGCAACCGCAACGTTGTCAGGGTCCTTCTTTGCGAAGGGCGACACCATTCTCGTGGTGTGCACCCCTTCGGACGGCACGGCGAGCGGTGTACCCAAAGCCTCGCAGCAAGCGACCGTTTTGAACAGTGCACCTGCGATCACAAGCGCGTCGATCACGCCGGCCAGCCCGAAGACGGACTCGACCCTGACCGCCGTGGCCAATGGGTGGTCGGATTTAGACGGCGATTCGCCTGCTTACACCTATCAGTGGTACGTAGACGGTGTGGCGCTCGGTGGAGCCACCGCTTCGACCCTCGCGGGTACGAACTTTAACCGCGGCCAGACGGTCTATGTTCGTGTTACGCCGAACGACGGTTTAGCAGGTACCACCCAGCAATCCCCAACCGTCACCATCGGAAATACCCTCCCTTCGATTTCGAGCGTGTCGCTCAACATCACCAACCCCACGGTCAACGACACCCTGATCGCCACCCCGGTGGGGTGGACGGATCCTGACGGAGATGGACCACAATATGCGTACCAGTGGTACGTCAATGAGGTGGCCGTCAATGGAGCGACCACCAGCTCTCTGGCGCCGAGCAACTTCACGGCCAACGACAGCGTCAAAGTGCGAGTCACGCCCTCCGATACCTGCGGCCTCGGCTGCGGCAACGGTATTCCGGTGGATTCTGTGCCCGTAACCGTCGGAAACGGCGTCCCGACGTTCACCAATGTGTCCTTGAACACCACCTCTCCTTCGGAAGTTCTGGCGCCCGTCGCCACGCCCGCCGGTTACTCGGATCCCGACGGCGATCTGGAAGGAACACACGTCTTCAAGTGGTTCAAAAAGGTCGGCGGCGCAGGCAGCTGGACGGAAATCGTCGGTCAGACGACCAATACGCTCGGTGCTTCGTACTACGCCAAAACCGACGCTCTGAAGGTCGAGGCTTACCCGGTTGACAGCAAAGGCGGTGTTGGTCCTGCGGTTACATCGGCCACGGCGACCGTCGTCAACTCGCCGCCGAGCGTCAGTTCGATCGCGATCACGCCCTCCAGCCCTACCAAAGGGGCTTCACCGACGGCATCGCTCGTGGGGTACACGGATCCCGACGGCGATCCGACGGGAACCCCTAGCTTCACATGGTACCGCAAGATTGGTGGTGTTGGTTCGTGGATAGCCGTCGGCACCGACAATGCTAGCCTTTCGAATGGGTACTACGATCGCGGCGACACCCTCTACGTGCAAGTGATCCCTCGCGACAATGCAGCTTTGGCTGGTTCCACCGTCGACTCCGGCATCGTGACTGTGGGCAACGCGGCGCCCTCCGCCACCTCCGTCAGCCTGTCGCCGACCAACCCCACCCGCGCGTTGGGCGCCATCGTGGCGACGGTCAACGGTTACTACGACATCGAAGGCGATGCCGCAGGTACGCACACTTACGCTTGGTACAAACAGATCGGCGGCGCGGGTGCAGCGGTTCCTACCGGCACCAATGCGTCGTCGCTCGCCACCAACTACTTCGCCAAAACGGACGTGGTGTATGTGGTGGTAACCCCGAAGGACTCCCTCGGAGCATCCGGTTCCAACGTAACTTCCGGCAACGTTACCGTTGGTAACTCTGCTCCGTCGGCCGGTACCCTGGCGCTCAACACCTATACGCCCGCCGAAGGCAGCACCCTCACCGCAACGCCAACGGTCACCGACCTCGACGGCGATTCGCTCTCCTACACCTACACCTGGTACCTGCAAAACGAAGGTTCAGGAAGCTTTGCGGCGATCTCTGGTCAGACGACCGCCAATCTGGCCGACGGCGGCACCTCATTGTTCGACCGTGATGACAAGATTTACGCGGTGGCCGCGGCATTTGACGGCGCGGCCAGCACCAATACGTCGCAGTCACCGACCGCTACGGTGAGCAGCACGCCGCCGGTTGCGGGCACGGTGTCCTTGAGTACGCTCAATCCGGTGGAAGGCTCCACCCTCACCGCCACTCCGTCGGGATTCTCCGATCCTGATGGTGACGCTCTCTCCTATACTTACACGTGGTCTGTCCAAAATGAAGGTTCGGGGTCGTTCGTCACCATCGTCGGCCAAACTGGCCCGTCGATCAACGACACCACGCTTTGTGGCGGAGCTTCCTGCTTCGACAAGGGCGACAAGGTACAGGTGGTCGCCAATGCCAGCGACGGCGGCACTCCCGTCAGCAGCCCGGCGTCCAGCCCCGCCACCGTTGGAAACACTCAGCCCACCAACGGCACGGTCGCATTCAACACCTACACCCCAGTCGAAGGCGGCACGCTCACCGCTACCCCGACCTTCACGGATGTCGACGGCGACGCCTTGACGTACACGTACACCTGGTATCTGCAGGATGAAGGTACCGGAAGCTGGAACACGATTTCCGGCCAGACGGGGTCGTCTCTCAACGACACCACCTTGTGCGGTGGCGTCTCCTGCTTCGACAAGGCCGACGCGATCACGGCGATCGCCCAAGCGAAGGATGACAGCGGAGTCTGGGTATCCAGCTCCATCTCCGCATCGGCGATTGTTGGAAACGCCGCACCTTCCGTGGGAACCGTTTCTTTGAATACCTACGCTCCGGTGGAAGGAGGAACGCTCACCGCCACCGGATCGGCCACCGATCCCGACGGCGATTCCATCACATTCACCTACACTTGGTACCTCCAAAACGAAGGTTCCGGTTCGTTTGTGGCGATCGCTGGTCAAACCGGGGCTTCGCTGAACGACACGGCACTCTGTGGCGGCGTGTCCTGCTTTGACAAGGCGGACGTGTTGTACGCGGTCGCCATCGCGAAAGACAGCAGCAATGCCACCACGAATACCAGTCCGTCCAGCAATGCGACCGTTGGAAATACCGTTCCCGTGGTATCGGCTGTCTCGGTGGGCGGCGCTCCGCTCTACAAAAACAGCACCGCCACCTCGAGTTATACTGCTTCAGACGTCGATGGCGACGCGTTGACCATCACCTACCAGTGGTATGAGGGCACCGCCGCAGGGTTTTCGATGCCGGGCACGGTGGTCACCAGCGCCACCGCGGCGACCTTGAACATCAACAGCTTCGCCCAATTGGTTAAGGGAGACTACGTCAAAGTCCGCGTCACCGCTACGGAAACCGTTGGTGGTGGGTCCGGCTATGGGGACGCTTCGACCGGTGTGCTGATCAACAACAGCGCTCCGGTGGTCGGCACCGTGGCGATCTCGAGCAGCACCGTTTCCGGACGCACTTTCGTCGAGTTAGCCACCCTCACCGCAACGCCTTCGGGCTTTATTGATGCGGACGGTGATACCCTCACCTACACCTATTCATGGTCCGCAGATAACGAAGGAAACAACAGCTTTGTTAATGTGGGCTCCGCGCAAACCTTGGTCGATACCAATGACGGCTCCTCCAAATTCGACAAGGCAGACAAGGTAAAAGTCGTCGCCTATGCGACGGATTCTGCAGGTGCCACCAGCTCAACGAGCACCAATAACAACACGGTTACCATTGGTAACACTCTTCCCACAGCGACCTACACCAACAACTGCTGCAGCGCGACGGAAGGCTCAAGCCCCGCCCTGCTCACCACGCCGACGGGCGACGTCGACGGAGATACGGTGAGCGTCGCCATTCAGTGGCACAAGGGAACCAGCAGCATGTTCGCAGTGTCCGGCGGCACCGTAATCAACGGCGCAACCTCCGCGACCCTGGCGAATACCTACTACGCCAAAGGCGACTATCTGCGAGCGACCGTCACCCCCAACGACGGCACAGAAGATGGTGCCGCGGCCCTGACCAACTCGTGGCTGGTCAACAACACCGCGCCGGTGGTCTCTTCCGTCTCGGTCACGGGCGGTCCACTGTACAAGACGAGCGTCGCGTCGGTCAGCTACACCGTCTCGGACGTCGATGACGCCGATTCCGCGCCGGTCATCACTTACCAATGGTACGAAGGAACGAGCGCGGGCTTCGCGATGCCCGGCACCACCGTCACTGGCGCCACCGGCTCGACCATAGCGATCAACAGCTACGCGCAGTTGGCCAAAGGCGACTACATCAAAGTTCGCGTCACCGCCGTGGACACCTCGTCCGCGTCCGCCACAGGGGATGCCGCGACCGGCGTGGTCATCAACAACAGCGCGCCCGTCACGGGCACGGTGGCGATCTCCAGCAATACCACCACGGTCGGCGGAGCGACCAGCAGTTTCGTAGAAGACACCACGCTCACCGCCACCCCCGCTAGCTTCAGTGATGCGGACGGCGACTCGCTCACCTACACCTACACCTGGTCCCTCCAAAATGAAGGAACAGGCTCCTTCGCGACGATCAGTGGTCAAACCGACAACACTCTGAACGATGCCACCGACGAATGCAGCGGATCTTGTTTCGATCGCGCCGATAAGCTGAAGGTGACCGCGGTTGCTAGCGATGGCACGACCTCGTCCGGGACGTCACCGGATTCGACGATTCAGACCATCGGAAATACCCTCCCCACAATCAGTAGCTACAGCGAAACGAGCGGATTCACCTGCACGGAAGTCAATCCGCCCAATGTCAGCAGTGTCACATCCGCGGATGCCGACGGCGACACCGTCACGCGGACCCTGCAGTGGCACAAGAGCACATCAAGCGGGTTCTCGCCGGGTGTGGGCAACACGGTGGGTTCGACCTCGACGACCTACCCCAACACGCTGTCCAGCACCCTGTTTGCGAAGGGCGACTATGTGAAAGCGGTGATTACGGCGAACGACGGCACCGAAAATGGCGGCAGCATAACCACCGCCCAGTACTCGATCGTCAACGCGGCGCCGAACAATCCCGCCGGCACGACGTCGCTCACCAGCAGCGCGATCGAGGGGCAGCACGATCTGCTCTGTACCCCGCCGGGCTCGCTGCCCACGGACCCAGATGGCGACACCGTCACTTGGGATTTCGCGTGGTACGTGCACTCCACGGCTGAGGGTACGGGCTCGCTCAAGACGAAGACCTACACCAACGACACCTTCAACCGCCTGTACACCCTCGGCGACGACATGATTCGCTGCGATGTTCGGGCCACGGACGGTGCGGGCGGGTACTCCTCCACGTTTGCCTCCAACACCACCTGGGTACGGCCGGACGATTGCGCCGGAATCACGGTCGGTGTGCTGCCCGGCTATGCGGCTGGGGGAGTAGCCCACCCCACGCTGGACACCAACAGTCCTCTGTACAGCGGGGCGACCAACTGGTCCACTCTCGGCACTTGCCCCGTCACCATCACCGCGATCTACGCCGATGCTTCAGGAAGTACGCCGACCATCAGCACGATACCGGCGTCGGTTGACGTACTGTACGGTCCGGAAATTGGGTATGCCACCGCGTACACCACAACGGAAAAGAACGCCATTACGTCCTTCGTCAACAACAAGACCGGCGGTTTGATCGTGTCCGGCCGGTTGTGGCAGACCACCAACCAGTCTTCGCTTGGCGACATTGTCGGTGTCAAAGCGGCGACATTCGCGAGCGGCTATACCTCGAACGCGAGCGTGTACACCGCGGCACCGGTTGGGGGCAATGACGCCCATACCGTCCTTCAAAACTTGATCGCCAATAGGGTCACAGGTGATGGAGGCTATCAAACCAAAGCTGCAACCTGCACCAACTGGGCTTCGATGGACGGCCCCACGGGTAACTGCCTCACCGGAGTGCAGATCGCGGGTACCGGCACAGGCAACAACGTCAATCCGATCATTGTCCGCGGCACTGGCGACGCCACCGACGGGCGAGGAATGTTCGCGGGCGCGTCGATGGAGTATGCCGACACCGCTTCTAGCCGGCAGCTGATCTACAACTCCCTGCTCTGGGGGTCGTTCATGGATGGTACGGCCTACACCTACTACGACAACGATTCGAACGCCGATCGTTACCCCTATACGGACGGCACGGTGTTCGACTGGCCTAACGAAATCGATGCCATCAAGATCACGGTTCCAATGGGTGTGATCACGAAGGCGAGCGGCATTGGCGTTTACTTGGCGCCCGGCTCCACCGGGACCTTCGGCGTGGCCCTCTTCAGCGACAGCTCTGGCCCCGCAACCCGCCTGGCCACCTCGTCCGCGCTTGTCACCCCCAGCAGCATCGCTTCCGGAGACCCGGGCGTCCGCCAGGAAGTCAATTTCACGACGCCGTACACGATCGACACATCTAACGGGGCGATCAATTACTGGATCGTCGTGAAGAGCTATGGAACGGTGAAGTACAACAGCCGAGCAGGGTATTCCGGTACCCTTGGGTACAAGGCCGATGCTACGTCGACCTGGCCGTTGTCCACGCCGCAAAGTGGTTTTGGTACCGGTTGGACGCCCGGCACCAGCCCCGATTTCTACCTGATCACCCGCAAGTAGGGCGCCTCGGCCTAACGGCCGCCGGCACCTTCGGGGGTTCCGTACCAGCGGAACCCCCTTTTCTTTGTTCGCCCGCCAGCACCAAGGCGACTCCCCTTCCCCTGGCCGCTGGCACCGCTTCGCGCCCCTCCGCCGCCTGGCGCATTCGACTTCGTCAACGGGTTTACTATTTGACCAGACCGCTTCGCTCCAAAAACAACAACCCCCGTAGGTTTCCC
>SYKL01000174.1 GCA_005797785.1 Pseudomonadota bacterium
CTTCCTGGCGGTCAACCGAACAATGTGGTCGACGGTTGCCTGTTGGAGGACATCGACAACTTCGGCATCGCCACGAGTGGAGCCACGGTCAGCGTGAACGCTTGCACGATTCGAGACACCGGTCCGATCGGGTATCTGGGTTCCGCAGGCGTGCTGACGTTCACCGATAACGAAGTGTCCGGTACCACCGGCGATTATGCGGCATATCATTGGGGCCCGGTCAACGACTTTTCGGGGAACACCATCACCGGCAACGACGGCATGCCGTTCTTGGTGTCCGATGCGACCGAGTTGCGGGGGGTCTCCGAGGACAATGTGTTGGCAGGCAATGGGGACAACTACCTGATGGTGTGGAACCCGACCGCCGACCGATCGGTCGAGTTTCCGGTCCTCGATGTGCCGATCTATCTCAAGAACGGCCTGTCGATTAATCCCGGACGATCGCAGAATCCCGTCATTTCGATTCTCGACAACGACGTGTTGCTGGGGCAAAATGCACTGCTGACGGTTGGAAATGGTGCTCCAGGCGGCCGATTGGAAATCGCGGGCAGCCGTTTGCAGGGCCTGGAGGCTACGGCGGGGTATTGGGGCGGGATCGGCTATTTCACCCAGAACGGGGGTTCTATCACCGACTCCGAAATCCGAGACTCCGGTTCGTGGATTGCGGCCATTTGGCTCGGCAACACCGACAGCGCGGTCATCGAACACAATGTGATCGCCAATTCCGGTGGTGCTGCAATCTCCTGCTATGTAGGTTGCACATCGATCATCCCGTCGCTGTCGACCAATCAGTTTATCGGAAATCTCGGTCCGGATTGGAACCCCTAGACCGGATCCGAAAGACGCCCGCACGGAAACCCTTGACATGTCAAGGGTTTCTCGCGTACGGCGAATCGAGTTGAACCAACGGAAGAACCATGGGATGCTGCAGGGAGGAGCGACCACCATGGAGTCCGAGAGTCGACCGCTGCAGGGGCTGTTCTTATTTTCTGGCTTACTGACAGCGATATCCGTGGTGCTCACATTCGCGAGCACCTTTTTGTTCACCCTGGCCTGGCGGACCTCCGAGTACGAATACGACATGAAGGGTGCTTTAACCTACCATCTTGCTCGGTTGGTGCTGTTGGTGGACGGGGCCGTAAGTGTGGCGGCTGTGTTCGTTTTCGTCCTTGCCGCGGTGATACTGTACTTCCAACGCTCACAGTGGGCGTCTGGGGTGGTGAACTGGGGGGCCTCGATCCCCGTGATCGGCCTGCCATTGAAAGCACTGGGCGTCGTGGGCTTATTTGCGGTGGTATTGGCGCTTCGGTGGACACATTGGGGGTATTCGGGTGTGACCTACGGTCGGCCCGTACGCGACAAAGAGGGCCGTCAAGTTCCATTGTTCGGGCAGGGGTGGCGGGCGATCGCTGAGGCCGAGGCCAATTCGGTGACGGCGTTTGCGCAGTTGGAACGCGAATTGATGGCGCATGGAGCTCCAGAAACGCTGTTGAACCGAATTCGGTGCGCCGCCGCAGAAGAAGCAGAGCATGCGCGGAAAGCGGCCGAAGAGGGAGGCTTTGACCCTCCCGTGCCCATCCGTTTGCCGCACCGCCCGGTACCGTCGTTGGCGCAAATCGCCGCTGAAACCCTCGAAGACGGCTGCCTCAATGAAACCTACGGGGCCCGAATCGCGGCTTTGGGGGTGCCGGGCAAGTTTTGGCCGACGATCGCCGTCGAGGAGGCCGAGCACGCCGAGTTGTCCTGGGCGGTGCTTCGTTTCTGCCTGGAGCGCGGAGGGCCGGAGGTTAACGCTCGAGTTGGGCGGCAAGCGCGTTTGCTACCGTGGCGGCCAGGTTTCTTGGTGTCGCCGCGACTCGGGGTTCCATCGCGTCTTCGGCAATGGCGCATTCATTTGCGGGTGAGGGCGGAGGTCGCGCGGCGGGTGCTAGGGGAGATCGTCCACTAGATCTAGCGAATAGCCCTGCGCAACGTCGGAAATCTGAAGCGTGTCCCACGCGTATTCGGATCGCACCGAATCACACGAGGTGGAAAGCTGCACAATGCCCACCTGGTACTCACCGGGCGGGGCGCGAAATGAAATCGGTGCATTCAAAGACCCATATGCGGCGCCGATCAGTTCTTGATTTTGGTACAGCAGAACCTTGGTATTTCCCGCGCCGGGGCATTTCCAACGAGACGGACCGCCGACCAGCAGATCGACGTTGGGGTGGTCGATCGGAAGCCGCAGATCCAACTTGGATAACGGAACCTTCGGGGGTGCAGGCGACAGGGAAGGCCGGGCGTCTTCGGGGTAGACCTGCACCGCGTGGTGGACTCGCGGAGGCGTCCCGCTAAGCGCGTCGACCGCATGGCCCGCGGGTTTCTGCAACTCCTGGGACGCGAGCGCACCAAGCGCACGAGTCTGGGCTTCCAGCGCCCGAAGCGTGTCCGATTCCCCCGCAAGGCAGACGCTTGGAAACAACAAACACACCAGAACCACGGGTTTCCACATCGTGAGCCTCCGATGATCGCCGAGGTGAACCGAATGCCCCGTTCGCTGGAACGAAGTCACTGGATCGCCTAACCGTTTGGAGCGCTAACGCCAAAGGCGAGGAGGACATTCCGTCGCTTTTGCGCATTTCGCCAAAGCCGGTGTTCTAAGTGGAGCCGAGAATGGGGATTGAACCCACGACC
>SYKL01000175.1 GCA_005797785.1 Pseudomonadota bacterium
AGATCCCGTGCAAGTCCCGGGAGGAATCCGTCGGAACCCACTGGCCCACCGTCGGCCCGCCCATCGGGATCACTTCGAACGACTCGCCAACCTCAGGCAAGGTGTAGACTCCAGGTGCAAAGCCTCCTTCAGGAGCCAGACCCCGATAGTTGTACGAGGTCCCGAACGGCGTGAGCACCTCCGAAAGTGGAGTAGCTCCCTCCGGACCCTCCAATTCAGGCACGGTGGCCGACACCATCAACACATCCCAGCTCACCTTCGGCGTCGTGTACACCGAAAACGGCGGATCCGTGTCCGCCGGCTCCGGCGCCTGGCCCGTGCAACCCACACCCATTGTCAGCCACAACAGTGAATAACGCATGTTTCCCCCCACACCTGAGTTACCATTCTGACCCACGGGTCAGAAGTTAATTGGTGTTAAACACGAACAGGGGTGGTTCAGTATTGCAGCCCGATCGTCAGATAGTCTAGCGCCTTGACTATCTGAGGTCTGTCACGGAGCGTCGGTATCTTTCTCTACCAGCGCTTGATCCTGAAGCAACGCCAACCATGGCGCGCTCTCGGCGACAAACGCTGCCTTGTCGGCCGCACCCACCGACGAGGTATTGGGAAGGTCGACGCCCATGGCATCCACGAGTTTTCCGCCCTTCCACATCTGGAAATGGAGATGCGGTCCGGTAGCCAAGCCGGTCATCCCCACCGCTCCGACCCGATCGCCCTGATGGATCCGCTGCCCTTTGCGCACGCTGATCTTCGAAAGGTGCGAGTACGAAGTCTCATATCCACCTTCGTGGCGAACTTTCACGAAGTTGCCGTGGCCGCTCGACACGGCCGCATACACGACCTCGCCGTCCGCCACCGAACGAACCGGAGTACCGGTCGGAGCGCCAAAATCTGTACCATTGTGGGGTCGACGAATTTTCAGGATCGGGTGAAACCGCTGCGGGTTGAAACCCGAGGTTACCCGCGAAAACTCCAGCGGCGACCGAAGGAAGGGCCGCTTCATTCCCGTGCCGTCCGGATGGAAATAGCTCACTTCTCCGCCCGACTCAAAACGCGCCGCGGTCAACACCTTTCCGCCGGATTCGATGCGTGCGGCGTGAATCACGCCAACTTTCTCTCGCGGAGGATCGCCTTCCGGGGCGCCATCTGGAAGGATCTCTGTCTGAACGTCGACCGCCAGCGTGATCGTGGCGCCGCGCTGGATCTCGGTGTTGTAATCCAGCTCATACTCGAAAATCGAGGCGATGCGCGCGAGATCCTCGGGTCGTAGGCCGGCTGCGAGGCCGTCTTCCCAGAGCGAGTGTTCCACCGAAAACAAGCGTTGGCCCGGCTCTGAAGCGTATTGGGTGACCTCGATCCGCGCCGACCAAGACTCGCCATCGCGCTCCACATGGATGGTGCGGTCGTCGTCGATCGCATAAGCCACACCCATCGGATCGAGCGTCCCATCAGCATAACGAACGATCAGTGTGCGATCGGGACGGATCTTGGCGAGATCGTACAGCGGCTGAGCGGCGGCCCGAATCGCGCCCCCGGGGAGATGATATTCCGCCATGAGCGAGCCAAACGTCGCACCTTCGCGAATACGCACCTCGATGGAACTCTCTCCGCCGGCCATGCGCTCCGGCGCCAGCGTGGCTTGAGAGGGCATCTGCCACACCCGCTCCGACGCATTTCCAAAGGAATTACCGTACGAGTTCGCGGCTAACGTAACCACCACACCCGCTGCGAAGGTCGCTACCACCAGGGATCGAAGCATACGCATCACAAAAGCACCGCCCAGGTCAAGAACAGGAAGGTGAGGAAAACCAAGCCAAGCAACGCCCCAACCGCGAGACCCACCAGGATCATCATTGCGATCGACGGTCCTTGGGAACGACGGGCCGGTCTAACCCGCTGCTGCAGCGTTTGGGTCGCCGGCTCGGAGCTGAGAGGTAAATTCGATGGCACGCGCAGAGGTTCTGGCGAAGGAAGCGGACCTTGGCGGGGAATCGGGCTTGTCGGCCGCGACGCGATGGGGGCCGGCGGGCGCGGCGCTGACTTGAGCGGACTCGCCGTTCGCCCTGTATCTTCAACGCTCACTGTCGGACGAGATCCCGCGGTACGGGGAGCGGGTGAAGGAGTCGACGACGGTGCGGGGCGGGGCACCAACGGAATCGGGGTGCCTCGAGGAACCGACGGAGGAGGCTCGCGATCCGCGGGCTTGGAAGTCAGGAACGACTCGGTGTTCACCGTCCGCCCGTTGTCGTCCATCGACCGAACTTCAAAGCTCTTTCCAACCCACTCATCCCGAGAATTCGAGCTCGAACGTGCATCCATCGCTGCCGGCACGACCCCTCGCGCCCAGGTGCGCAGGCCCTCACCGGCGATGCTCTCTGACAATTGAAGCAGCTCTCGCTCGACTTTGGAGCCATCCGGCCGATCCAAAGGATCCCAAGCCAACATGCGCTTCAACAGCGGCGCCAACGCGGCATAGCCCTCGCCCATCTCGCCCAACCGCTGGTTGACCCGGGCTTCAAACCGGCGCTGGTCGATCATGGGTTTGCCCCAGGATCGCCCTGCAGCACACTCCCAAAGTGTAATTCCAAGGCCGTAAATATCGACCGCCGGACCAAAGTGGCTGCCGAACTCATCCGCTTCGCCGTGCACGTCCGCCAACACCTCAGGTGCTAGATAAAACAACGTACCCAAAACCAAGCCTTGGGTTACACTTTCGCGATCCGAAAACCGAGCGGAAGCGACACCAAAATCGAGCAGTTTGACCCCGCCGCGAGCGGTGATCATGACGTTAGGTGGCTTGACATCGCGGTGCACCACCCCCAGATGTTTGCCAGTGGTGGGGTGCTTCGCTTGGTGCGCCCGATGCAACACCCCGGCGACCTCGCCCCCCAGCTCACAAAGCGCCTTGGGCGGAACGCGATGGGTGATCAGCTCCCCAAGGTCCACCCCCTCCACATAGTCCATGATGACCGCGTCGTGGTCGCCGCACCGCACCAGCTCCGAGACGCCCAACACCTGCTCATCCTGAAGCAGCCCCAACAACCGCGCTTCATCCCGCATTCGCGTGATGACCTGCTCCCGATCGGGGCCGGTGGCGCGAATCACCTTCACCGCGCATGAACGCACAAAGCCACCTGGAGCCTTGAGTTCGGCCAGATAGACCGTCCCCATGGCTCCGCGACCCAGCACGCGAGTAAAGGTCAGCGTACGCATTGCACCGTGATCTTACCGCAGCGCACCAACACGTGGGTGTTCTCCGCCAAGATCGTCTTGTAACCGGCTTCGCTGCGGCGCGCGCGCCGTTCGCGCCAACTTCCTGAAACCTGGCCGCCAAGTTTTTTGGGTTTCCTATCAAGCCGCTTGCCCCGCCGGCCGATGTGATCCATAGAACGGCTCAACTTGCGGCACCGCAGCAACCGTATCATTTTCGATACGCGCTACAGGCACCCTATCAAAACCGAGCCCTCTCCGATAGCATCTACACCTCCAAACGCCATTTTTGGGTTGGCACGATCGGTGCAATCACCCCAGCGTCCAGGGAGGCAACCATGCAGGCTACGACGCGCCAGCAACTGATTTTGGAGCACTACCCCCTCGTTCGAGCGATTGCGCGCCGCATGGCCCGCCGCTTCCCGGGTTCGGTAGACGTGGACGATCTGGTCAGCATCGGCGTTCTCGGCCTGATCGACTCCGCCGACCGCTTCGACAACAGCCGAACCGTCGCTTTCAGCGCCTATGCCCGAATCCGAATTCAGGGCGCTATCGTCGACGCCATGCGAAAAGCGGACTTCGTACCTCGATCAGTTCGTCAGCGCGCCCGCAACCTCGCCCACCAACGGGAACGCCTGGCCGCCGCCCTCGGACGCAACCCCACCCCAGATGAAATGGCAGAAGAGTACGGCATTTCCGTGGAGCAGTTCCGTGAACTGGAGCGGAACACCCAATTGGCGACCCTGGTGTCGATGGACGAACAACGCTCGGATTCCGACGATCGCCTGAGCGATTCCATTCCCTCCGGTGAAGCCAGCCCCGCGGATCTGGCCGAAGAGAGCGGCGTTCGCGAACGCGTCACCGGCGCCACCCAAGTGCTACAACCCCGGGACCAGGACATCGTTCGGCTGTACTACTACGAAGACCTGTCGCTTTGCGAGATCGGCCAAGTGCTTGGCGTCACCGAGTCGCGCGTGAGCCAGCTGCACTCGCGGATCAAGAACCGGTTGACGGAGACCTTGGCGGCCTAGAGCGAGCCCCAAGGAGCACGGCCTCGTCGCCTCCGGCCCAGAGCGCAGTTCGAAATGCCTATCTTTCTTCGAGCAGGCCCTTGCGCTTCTTCACATCGCGCATCGCGTGAAGCATGGCTTCCTCGTATTCGACTGTGCCTTCCTTGACGTTCTTAATCTTGGTGGCGGCCTCGGCCCGAATCGCCGTTTCGTCGACGTCATTGGCCCGAAGGATCCCCATCACCTTTCGGTAAATCACCTTGTCTTCTTCGTAGACTTCATCGACATGCGGCGAGTTGAGCATCATTTCGATGAATTGGCGACAGAGGAACCGCTCGACGTCGTCGCCCAGAGCATGGCCCGTCTGCTCCGCAATCTGCTTCCGAACTTGGCCATATTGGTCGTAAGGAACATTGCGGCGCGCCATATCGTCACGCACCAGATTGCGGAAGTCATTGTCCCGACGGAGGTAATCCTCCATGATCGCCACCAAGTCCTTGATCGCCTCATCGCGGTGGTCAGGTGCGACCTCAATGTCGTTTTCTCGGGTGAGAAGGTCGAGCACTTCGCGAGCGATGGTGGGAACTTTGGTGCGGTACAATTTCATGGGGACACCTAAAGGTGATTTGCGGGCCCCCCATGTAGTCCGAAGGCGGCTTCAGCGCACCCGGAGTTCACTTGCGTCGGGTCGACAACCACGCCCATCCCATGAACACCGCTTGAAACGGTAAACGCGCCCACAACGCCCAGGCTGGCTGTTCGATCCCCCCGGGAGACACGTGGTTCATCGCCATGTGAACATTTGCGGGAAACACCGCTATGTACAATGCTATTAGTCCAAATGCCGAAAATCGCCGGGTCGCGGGCACCCACAACCCCACTCCGCCCAACACCTCAAACAGCCCGCTGATCAGCACCAATGCATAGGGCGCTGGCAGGTACGGAGGCATCACCTTCACAAAATCGTTTGGAACGATAAAATGTGCGAGCCCGATCACCACCATGATCGCCGTCAACAGGCCGCGGAGCACCAAATCTGCCCGCCCATCGACCGGAATCCAACGATCAAGCGCGGCGTTCATGGTACCACCTCGTCCGCTTCAAAAACGGCTTCCAAGGTACATGCCGCATCGCCACCGTATTCTACCGTCAAATCGCCTTCCAAGGTCCACCGATCGTCGTCTTCAAATACCACACCTACGACCTCGACAGTGCCCGACGACTGTTCGATCGTCACGACCCCGCCAAACTCCAGGCCAAAGAGATCGGAAGGAGCGTCGTGTAG